>CAZOLL010000027.1:0-17934 GCA_964580365.1 uncultured Phycisphaeraceae bacterium | reverse complement strand
GTGAAGTCTGGCCGGCGCAGATCCTGGGTTTCCTGGCGGCCATCGCCGGTATGGTGGTCGGTTCGCTGCTGCCGCAGAAGATCCGTGATCATCGACATGCGGGGCACGGGCACCACGCGGCGCCGCACGGCGCGGCGAGCCTGCTCGAGCCGCCGCCGCTCGTGGCGGGCAATCACGACTTCGGCTCCGTGACCGCGTCGGTGTGCGCCCCGGTCGAGGCGAAGAGCCCGCCGAAGATCTGGTTCCTGATCCTCGGCGCCGCGGCGAGCCTGCTGCTCGTCCTGCTCGGCCTGATCGGTCACCTGCTGTGGACCGGCGTCGGCGTTTGGGGCAACCAGGTCCCGAACGCCTGGGCCTGGCCGATCGTCAACTTCGTGTTCTGGGTCGGCATCGGCCACGCGGGCACGCTGATCTCGGCGATCCTCTTCCTGTTCCGGCAGCAGTGGCGCACCGGCATCAACCGCTTCGCAGAGGCGATGACGATCTTCGCCGTCATCTGCGCCGGGTTGTTCCCCGGCATCCACGTCGGTCGCGCGTGGCTCGCCTACTGGCTGTTCCCGATCCCGAACCAGATGTCGATGTGGCCGCAGTTCCGCAGCCCGCTCTTGTGGGACGTGTTCGCGGTCGGCACCTACTTCACGGTCTCGCTGCTGTTCTGGTACCTCGGCCTCATCCCCGACATCGCCACGATCCGCGACCGCGCGGTCACGCCGGCGCGCAAGCTGATCTACGGCATCCTCGCGATGGGTTGGCGCGGCTCGGCGCGCCAGTGGCACCGCTACGAGCGCGCATACCTCATCCTCGCCGCACTCTCGACGCCGCTCGTGCTCTCGGTGCACTCGGTCGTCTCGTTCGACTTCGCGGTGTCGCAGATCCCCGGCTGGCACACGACGATCTTCCCGCCGTACTTCGTCGCGGGCGCGATCTTCTCCGGCTTCGCGATGGTGGTGACGCTCGCGGTCCCCGCGCGCGCGCTGTACGGCATCAAGCACCTGATCACCATGCGCCACCTCGAGGCGATGAACAAGGTGATCCTCGCGACGGGAATGATGGTCGGGTACGCGTACTCGATCGAGTTCTTCATCGCGTGGTACGGCGGCAACCCGTTCGAACGCTTCGCGTTCATCAACCGCGCGTTCGGCCCCTACGCGTGGGGCTACTGGATCATGTTCTGCTGCAACGCGTTCGTTCCGCAGGTGTTCTGGTTCAAGAAGCTGCGCACGAGCATCCCCGTGATGATGGTGGTCGCGGTGCTCGTGAACGTCGGCATGTGGTTCGAGCGCTTCGTGATCGTGATCATCTCGCTCCACCGCGACTACCTGCCGTCGTCGTGGGGTTATTTCCGGCCGACCTGGGTCGACGTGATGATGTTGATCGGGTCGTTCGGCCTGTTCTTCACCTTGTTCCTCCTGTTCCTGCGGTTCCTCCCCATGGTCGCGATGGCGGAGGTCAAGAACGTCATGCCGCAGGCGCAGCCGAAGGCGCACCACTGAGCCCGGGTCCGCGAACGGAGGAGATGAAGCGATGAACGACCATTCCGGACACGCCCCCGAGGACCTGAAGCTCCACGGGATGCTCGCGGAGTTCGACAACGTCGACGACCTCTTGCATGCGTGCGAGAAGGTGCGCGACGCGGGGTACCGCAAGTGGGACGCCCACACGCCGTTCCCGGTGCACGGCATCGACGGCGCGATGGGCATCAAGCCGACGATCCTCCCCTGGATCGTGCTCGGCGGCGGCCTCACGGGACTTGGCGCCGCGCTCTTGATGCAGTGGTGGATGAACGCGGTCGACTACCCGTTCCTCGTCTCGGGCAAGCCGTTCTTCTCGCTCCCCGCCAGCATCCCGGTCTGCTTCGAGCTCACGGTCCTGCTCTCGGCGCTCACGTCGTTCCTGATGGCGCTGATGCTGAACATGCTGCCGCAGCTGTACCACCCGCTGTTCCGCAGCGAGCGGTTCAAGCGCGCGACGGACGACCGCTTCTTCGTCTCGATCGAAGCGTCCGACCCTGCGTTCGAGGAGCAGCGCACCGGCGCGCTCCTGCGCGGCCTCTCGCGCTACCCCGTGGAGACGATCCACGACGAGAAGAAGGCGAAGCCCCTGCCGGTCGGCATCCACTACGTCGGCGCGGTCGCGACCCTCGCGTCGTTCGTCCCGCTCGTGTTCATCGCGAAGGCGCGATACGAGACCAGCGAGAAGCCCCGCGTCCACATCGAGTGGTCGATGGACTGGCAGCCGAAGCTGAAGGCCCAGCGCGCGAGCCCGTTCTTCGAGGACGGCCGCGAGTGGCGCCCGCAGGTCGCGAACACCGTCTCGATGGAAGAGTCGGTCAACGACGCCGACCTCCCGTTGCTCACCGGCAAGAACCAGGACGGTTCCTTCGTCGCCGCCGGCCAGTACCCGATCCCCGCGGACGCGGACCTGATGGCCCGCGGTCGCGAGCGCTACGGCATCTACTGCACGCCGTGTCACGGCATGCTCGGCGACGGCGCCGGCATCGTCGCGATCCGCGCGGAGCGCCTCGCGGAAGGCTTGTTCGTCCCGCCGGTCTCGCACCAGGCCGACGTCGTGCGCGACCAGCCGAACGGACAGCTCTTCCAGACGATCACGAACGGCGTGCGCACGATGCCGGCCTACGGCCAGCAGATCGCGCCAAGAGATCGCTGGGCGATCATCCTGTACATGCGGGCCCTGCAGCGCAGCCAGAGCCGCAAGCTCGAAGACATCACGGATCCGGCCGCTCACGAGCGCGTGAAGCAGCTCCTGGGCCCGAAGTGAACCCGAAGCGAACCCGGCAGAACGGCACGAGGAACCCCACATGCAGCACGCGATGACGGCCGAACAACTGCGGGCGGAGTGCTCGCTCGGCGACGATGCGCGGACCTGGGCCGGACGCCTCCGCGTGATCGGTCTCGTCTTCCTGTTGATCGCCGCGGGCCTCGGGTTCGCGAAGGGCGATCACATGGAGCAGTTCTTCCACTCCTATCTGGTGGCGTTCTGCTTCTTCCTCGCGATCACGCTCGGCTGCTTCTTCTTCGTGTTCATCCAGCACCTGGTGGGCGCGAAGTGGAGCGTGGTCGTGCGGCGCATCGCCGAGCTGTACGTCGGCGGCTTCCCGCTCCTCGCGCTCCTGTTCCTGCCGATCCTGATCCCGATCCTGCTCGGCAAGTCGCCGCTGTATGAGTGGACACACCACGAAGCGGTCGCGGCGGACCACCTGCTCTCGGGCAAGAGCGGCTTCCTCAACGTGCCGTTCTTCACGATCCGCTGCGTGATCTACTTCGCCGTGTGGATCGGCCTCGGCCGGTTCTTCATCAACCACTCGCGCGCGCAGGACATCACCGGTGACCCGTCGCACACGGCGCGCATGCGCAAGATCGCGCCCGTGGCGGCGATCGGCTACGCGCTGACGTCGACGTTCGCGGCGTTCGACCTGCTGATGTCGCTCGAGCCGCACTGGTTCAGCACGATCTTCGGCGTGTACTTCTTCGCGGGCTCCGCTCTCTCCGCCTACTGCTCGATCGCGCTCGCCGCGATGCTGCTGCAGGAGCAGGGCAAGCTGAAGAGCGCGATCACGACGGAGCACTACCACGACCTCGGCAAGCTGATGTTCGCGTGGGTGTTCTTCTGGGGGTACATCGCGGTCTCCCAGTACATGCTCATCTGGTATGCGAACCTCCCCGAAGAGACGTTCTGGTTCCTGAAGCGCCAGCACGGCGACTGGACCGCGCTCTCGCTGCTCCTCCTCTTCGGTCACCTGCTGATCCCGTTCGCCGGGCTGTTGTCGCGCCACGTGAAGCGCAACCGCGCGGCCCTCGCGTTCTGGGCGATCCTCCTGCTCTGCATGCACTGGGTCGACATGTACTGGCTCGTGATGCCGCGACTGCATCCCGAGGGCATCCACTTCTCGTTGATCGACCTGGCGTGCCTAGTCGGGGTCGGCGGGCTCGTCGTGGGCGGCTTCCTCAATCGCGCGCGCAGCGGTCTGCTCGCCGCGATCAAGGATCCGTTCTGGGACCAGTCCGTCCACTTCAAGAACTTCTGAATCGAGGCTTCGAATGGCTCAACAAGACGTCGTCGACCTCCCGCGTCTCGCGCTCGTGCTCGGCATCGGCATCGTCATGACGCTGATCGGCGTCGGTGGCGGGCAGGCCATCTACCTCGCCGGCGAGCAACGCCAGTTCGAAAAGAAGGATCTGGACCACAAGTCGGTCGAGATCACCGAGCTGAAGGCGAAGCAGATGATGCAGCTCGAGAGCTACGGCGTGGTCGACAAGGAGAAGAGGCTCGTGTCGATCCCGATCGACCTCGCGATGCAGCAGGAGTTGAAGGCGAGGTGATCATGCGCTCGATCGCGATCTCGATCTTGACGACGCTCTCGTTCTCGGCGGCCGCGCTCGCGCAGTCGCAGGACGGGCTCATGCAGTCCGGCGCGATGCCGAGCGACGTCGACCTGCCGCAGGAGCAGGGCCTCGAGATCGAGCAGAAGCTCGATCAGCAGCTGCCGCTCGACCTCACGTTCACCAACGCCGACGGCAAGACCATCCAGGTGCGCGATCTGTTCGACGGCAAGCACCCGGTGCTGCTCACCTTCAACTACTCCGACTGCCCGATGCTCTGCTCGGTGCAGCTCCAGGACCTCTGCCAGACGCTCGACCAGATCGAGCTCGCGCCGTCGAAGGACTACCGCATCGTGACGGTGCTGATCGACCCGCTCGAGACCTGGAAGAAGGCGCGCATCACCAAGAACAAGTGGATTCAGACGCTCGCGGTCCCCACTGCGGAGGCCGGCTGGGACTTCCTCGTCGGTAAGGAAGAGAACATCCGCGCGCTCGCGGACGCGGCAGGCTTCAAGTACCGGCTGAATCCGTCGAACGGCCAGTACCTCCATCGCGCCGCGACGATCGTCGTCACGCCGGGCGGCAAGGTCTCGCGCTACTTCGCCGAGCTGAACGCCGAGCCGCGTGACGTGCGCCTCGCGATGGTCGACGCGGCCGACGGCAAGATCGGTTCGCTGACCGACATTCTCTTCCTGTTCTGCTTCCACTACGTCCCGGCCGAGAGCCGCTACACGTTGTTCGCCACCAACCTCATGAAGGCGGGCGGCGTCGTGATGCTGATCGTGCTCGGCACCTACCTCTTCCTCATGTTCCGCCACGAGAAGGCGCGATCGTCATGATGAACCTCCCCGCGTTCTTCACCCCGGCGCTCTCCGCGTTCCTGCAAGCGCAGGGCACGGACGACATCCTGCCGAAGGCGATCTCCGCCGACGGCGGCGGCAACTGGTACTTCCCCGCCGAGGCGTCCACGCTCGCGGCGGAGACCGACCAGCTGCACTGGTTCATCTTCTGGTACAGCATGCTGTTCATCGTGCTGATCTTCGCGGTGCTCGGGTACTTCCTCATGAAGTACAGCGAGAAGTCGAATCCGAAGGCGTCGCGCACCACGACGCACAGCACCGCGCTCGAGATGCTCTGGACCGTCCTGCCATCGATCCCGCTCGTCTACATGTTCTGGGCCGGGTTCGAGGGGTACATGGACCACCGGACGCCGCCGCACGACGCGTACGAGATCAAGGTCACGGCCGCGAAGTGGTTCTGGACCTTCGAGTACCCGACGGGCGCGATCAGCGCCGAGCTCCACATTCCGGCGCACCGCAACGTCACCTTCACGATGATCTCGCAGGACGTGCTCCACTCCTTCTACGTGCCGGCATTCCGCACCAAGATGGACGCGATCCCGGGCCGCTACACGAAGTCGTGGGTGAACTCGACGCGCCCGGGCGAGTATGCGCTCATGTGCGCCGAGTACTGCGGCACGAAGCACTCGCAGATGTGGGCGAAGGTGTTCGTCCACGATCAGGCGGGCTTCGACGCATGGATGGCGAGCGCGCTCGACGACACGGCCGTGCCGCCGATCGAACTCGGCCAGCGCCTCTACAAGCAGCGCGGCTGCGCGGGCTGCCACTCGCTCGACGGCAGCGCCGGCACCGGCCCGACCTGGAAGGGCATCTGGGGTCGCTCCGAGAAGCTCACCGACGGCAGCTCGGCGGTCGTCGACGAGAACTACGCCCGCGAGTCGATCCTCAATCCCAACGCGAAGATCGTGAGCGGGTTCCAGGGCGTGATGCCGACGTTCCAGGGCAAGTTCAAAGAGCACCAGCTGAACGCGATCTTCGAGTTCATGAAGACGGTGAAGTGACGAGGTCCCGAACATGACCAACGAACACGGCAGCACGACCGGCGTCGCGACCGCCCCCGCGGTCGAGCCGAACTACCTGAACGCGACCAAGGGCATCTGGTCGTGGCTCTTCACGCTCGACCACAAGCGGATCGGGATCATGTACCTGATCGGCGTGTTGTCGGCGTTCATGCTCGGGGGGTTCTTCGCCCTCGGCGTCCGCACCGAGCTGTGGTCGCCCGGCAAGACGATGGTCGACTTCGACACCTACAACCAGATGTTCTCGCTGCACGGCGCGGTGATGGTGTTCCTCTTCATCATCCCCGGCATCCCCGCGGCGCTCGGCAACTTCGCGCTGCCGTTGATGCTCGGCGCGAAGGACGTCGCGTTCCCGCGCTTGAACCTCTTGTCGTTCTGGCTGTGGCTCACGGGCGCCGTGTTCTTCTGCGTCGTGCTCTTCACCACGGGCCTCGACACCGGCTGGACCTTCTACACCCCCTACTCGGTCACCACGCCGACCAACGTCGTGTGGGCGGTCTTCGGCGCGTTCATCCTCGGCTTCAGCTCGATCTTCACCGGCCTCAACTTCATGGTGACGATCCACAAGATGCGGCCGCCGGGAATGACTTGGTTCAGGATCCCGCTGTTCCTGTGGGGCATGTACGCGACGGCGCTGATCCAGGTGCTCGCGACGCCGGTGCTCGGCATCACGCTGCTCCTGCTCGCGATGGAGCGCATCCTCAAGTTCGGCATCTTCGATCCCGCGCTCGGCGGCGACCCGGTGCTGTTCCAGCACTTCTTCTGGTTCTACTCGCACCCCGCCGTGTACATCATGGTGCTCCCGGGAATGGCGGTGGCGTCCGAGCTGATCTCGGTCCACAGCAGGAAGCACATCTTCGGATACAAGTTCATCGGGTTCAGCTCGGTCGCGATCGCGATCCTCGGCTTCCTGGTGTGGGGCCACCACATGTTCGTGGCCGGCCAGTCGAAGATGGCGTCGACCGTCTTCTCGCTGATCACGTTCTCGGTCGCGGTGCCCTCGGCCATCAAGGTCTTCAACTGGCTGGCGACGATGTACAAGGGCTCCATCCGGCTGAACACGCCGATGATGTATGGGCTCGGGTTCATCTGGCTGTTCACGATCGGCGGCCTGACCGGGCTGTTCCTCTCGACGATGCTGACCGACGTGCCGCTGCACGACACCTACTTCGTCGTCGCGCACTTCCACTACGTCATGGTCGGCGGCACCCTCTGGGCGTTCCTCGGCGGCCTCCACCACTGGTGGCCGAAGATGACCGGCCGCATGTACGGCGAGAAGCTCGGCAACATCGGAAGCCTGATCTCGTTCGTGGGCTTCAACACGGTGTTCTTCCCGCAGTTCGTGCTCGGCACGCGCGGCATGCCGCGGCGGTACTACGACTACCTGCCCGAGTTCACGACGCTGCACCGCGTGTCGACGGTCGGTGCGTTCATCCTGCTCGCGGGCCTCGTCCTGGTCGCGTACAACCTCGCTCGCTCGATGAAGGGCGGCAAGCGCGCACCGGACAACCCGTGGGGCGGCAACACGCTCGAGTGGCAGACGGCGACGCCGCCGATCACCGCGAACTTTCACGAGACGCCGACGCCCGGCGATCCCTACGACGTCGACCGCTGGATCTGGGATCCGGCGATCGGCGGCTACGTGCGCGATCCGAACTACATCGCTCCCAGCGTCCACTGATCGAGAGAACCGGAATGACTTCGACCCTCGAAGCCCACGCGGACCCGCATGGACATGCCGGCGGAGACCACGGCGCGCACCACGACCCCGAAGCCCACATCGCGCACCACTTCGATGATGCGCAGCAGCAGTTCGACGCGGGCAAGCTCGGGATCTGGACGTTCCTCGTCACGGAGATCCTGTTCTTCTCCGGACTGTTCTGCGCCTACGCGGTCTACCGCAACCTGCACCCCGAGGTGTTCGTCTACGCGAGCACGTTCCTCGACACGAAGATGGGCGCGATCAACACCGGCGTGCTCATCCTCTCGTCGCTGACGGCCGCGTGGGCGGTGCGCAACGCGCAGCTCGGCCAGAAGAAGATGTTGATCTTCAACATCGTGGTCACGATCGCGTGCGCCTGCGCGTTCATGGTCGTGAAGTATTTCGAGTACACGCACAAGTTCCACCTCGGCGTGTTCCCCGGCGGCGAGTTCACCTACGCGCCCTCCGAGCACGACCCGGAAGTGCTGAAGAAGGTCGAGAGCATCCAGTCGCTCCTCGCTTCCGGCACCGCGCCGAAGAACGTGCAGATCTTCTTCTCGATCTACTACGGCATGACCGGCCTGCACGGCTTCCACGTGCTCTTCGGGATCGTCGTGTGGCTGTGGATCCTGAAGCGCGCGATGAAGGGCGAGTTCGGCCCCAAGTTCTTCGGGCCGGTCGACTTCACCGCGCTGTACTGGCACATCGTCGACGTGATCTGGATCTACCTCTTCCCGCTCCTGTACCTGATCCACTGAGGCAGCTTCCCATGAACGACGCTCATTCGATGACCGCCGGCGCGCACGCAACCGCTCACGGCCACGAGCACAATGCGCTCGCGCACGTCGCGTCGAAGAAGACGCTGCTACTGACTTTCGGCGCGCTGCTCGTCCTCACCGTGCTCACGGTCGAGGTCGCGACGCACGGGCTCGGCGGCTCGGTCGACCTCTGGGTCGCGATGATCATCGCGACCAACAAGGCGACGATCGTCGGCCTGTACTTCGGGCACCTGCGCCACGAGAAGCTGTTCAACACGATCGTCTTCCTCGCGGCGTTCCTCTTCGTCTCGGTGTTCATCGGCTTCGCGATGATGGACACCTCGCAGGTGATCAACACGGTCGACTGGCACGACACGAAGCAGCCGCAGATCGTCGCCCCCGAACACGGGAAGTGATCCTCCAGCGCTTCGTTTCGGGGCCGCGCCGCGGCGGCGACCGGCCCGACGGTCCCCGCGGCGACGAGGGCGGGCCGATGGACACGCCGCCCGACGCCTCGACTCTCGGCGTCAAGATCCTCCTCGCGTCGTTGACGATGTTGTTCGGCGCGACGCTCATCGCGTACGCCGTGCTCCGCTTCCAGAACCGCGACCTCGACTGGACTGCATTCCGACCGCGCGGACTCCTGCTCGGCCTCGCCGGAAGCACGGTCGTCCTCGTCGCGCTCAGCGTGATCCTCCACGGCGCGGTGCGCGCGGTGAAGTCGGATCGCGCGCACGAACTCCTGCCGCGCCTGCTCGGCGCGTTCGTGCTGGCACTCGTGTTCCTCGGCAACCAGATCCACAACTGGTTCACGCTGAACCGCGTCCGCGGCGAGGCGCAGCCGGGGCTCGCCGAGCTCCTGTTCTGGATCCTCACCGTCACGCACGCACTGCACGTCGTGGGCGGGCTGCCGCCGCTCGTCGTGACCATGACGAAGGCCGCGCGCCGGCGGTACTCGCGAACGAATTGGCGCGGCCTGTGGAACTGCGCGCTCTACTGGCACTTCCTCGACGCGGTCTGGGTGATCATCGCGATCATCCTCTGGGTCGGCTGAACGTGTCGATCTCCCACGCTCGAGTCCTCGGCGTCGACTACGGCAGGAAGCGCACCGGCCTCGCGATCTCCGACCCGCTCGGCATGACGGCGCTGCCGCTCCCGACGCACGAAGGCCCGCCCGACCGCGCGATCGTGGCGATCGTCGCGCACGCGAAGGAGCGCGACGCCGCACGCGTCGTCGTCGGCCTCCCGCTCAACATGGACGGCACCGACAGCGAGATGACGCGCGAAGTCCGCGCGTTCGCCGCCCGCGTGAAGCAGGCGATCTCGCTCGAGGTCGAGCTGCTCGACGAGCGGCTCAGCTCCGCCGGCGCCGAGCAGACGCTCGCCGACCTCGGCGTGAAGCCGAAGGACCGCAAGGGGAAGGTCGACGCGCTCGCCGCGTGCGAGCTCGTCCGCGCCGCGCTCGGCGGGGCGAAGGGGATCGTGATCGGCTGACGCTGGTGATCGGACGCGCGTCAGGGGGCGGGGCGCGGCGCCCCGGCTCCTCAGACGAACGTCACTCGCGCCGGCGCGGAGGCGCCGATCACGCGACCTGACGGGTCGATCAGCAGGGACGAGAAGTCGAGCGATGCGCCGACCAAGGAGGCCGGGACCACGCCCGGCGGCAGGGTCATCGTTGAGCTTGCGCCGCCCGACGCATCGAGCGCGCCGACGAACCCGGCGAAGAACGGCGTGTTCGCGAACGTGAGGATGGTCGTGGTCGCTGTGTCGACGTTGATCGGAACGGCGATGCCGTTCATCACGAACCCGGGCGACGTGCCGGAAAGTGTGCCGAGGACGATCGTCGTCGTCCCTGCGAACTCGGGGTACGCCATCGTAGTGAGGCTCGTCGCGCCACCGGCGGCCGCGTCGAACGTCGGCGGAGAGACAACGAGCCTGATCTCCGGCGGGCGCGCCGGCACGTCGACCCACGACTCCGCACCCGGCGAGTGCTGGATGAGAAGGTCGAACGCCGCGAGATCGGGAACCGTGCGCAAGGTCGCAGCGGTCGGATCGGCGTCGTCGCGCGACACGGTCGAGACGCGCAGCCGCAGCCTCCAACCGGCGGGGACCACCATCGCCTGCGGATGGAGGTCGAACTCCACGGCCGCCGACGCACCCGGAGCGGCGACGCGCGTCGCGAACACGCCGTCGCAGATCCACTTCTCGATTCCTCCGCTGTCGACGGCGAGCAACGCGGCATGGATCTGGAATCCGCTCGTCGAGGGCAAGAGCGTGAGGTGCGCGCGTGGTGTCCCGGTCAATTCGAACGCTGCCGGGAGAGGCGTCGAGGTGAAGTCGATCCGGGCGCCGGGCACGAACGAGAGCAGGAGCGCGGCGTTGAAGCCGCCGTTGATCGCGTCCTGCATGTCGAACCCCGGCGGCACGGTATGGAACAGCCCGTCCGGAGGTTCCGGAGCGCCGGGGGCGCTCGGGTCGAGCGCGAGCCCGGACCGGACCTGGAAGCGGTGCATTCGGACGTCGGCGGGCGGCCACGTGCTCGCGGCTCGGTGTCGCCAAATCGAGGTCGAAGACACATATTCCGCGAAGCTCGACGGCGTCACCGAGTACTGCACCGGCGACTCGGTCTCGATTCCGTTCGCTGTGCCCTTCGCGTAGTGATCGAGGAAACGGATCCGGAAGTCGGCGCGCCGAGCCTGCTCGCCAATGTTGTCGGGACTGCCGTGTCCGCCGGTCGACAACACGAGCATCCGCGGCGTCCCGGTCGGGAGGGAGAGGAACCCGCGTGCACTGGGTTCGGGTCGGAACGCGTGGTCGTCCCACGCCAGTTCGTTGAGCACCGGGACACTCGTCGTTGCGAGCAGCGCAAACGGATCCACCGGCGTGAGGTAGTTCTTCACCCAGTTCGGGTCGGCGCCGGCGACCGCGGCGGACCATGGAGCCTTGACCGCAGGCTCGAAGACCACGCCGAACGGCGGGTTCTGGTCGGTGACGAACGCCGCGACCGCGGGCATGAACGCTGCGCCGCTCGGGACGAATTGAGCGATCCAATCCGGAGTGGCGTTGTCCGCGGCGATCGCGGTGACGACCGGAAAGGACCCGACGAGTCCGAGCGAATTCGGCTCGTAGGCACGGCCGGAGTAGGCGGCCGCCATCCATGCGTGTTGGCCGCCCTGCGAGCCGCCGACCACGACGATCCGAGTGTCGTCGACGAGCGGACCGAACGTCGCCTCGAGCCAGTCGACCAGCTGATCCATGTCCGCTCGCTCGCGGATGCCCAGCCAGGACGTGCCGCGGCCCGGGTCGAGAGACTGCGTCGAGCCCTGGCCTCGGATGTCCCAGGCGGCGCTGACGTACCCCCGCGCCGCGAACAACCGCGCTTGGCCCGCGAGCTGCCCTTTGTTGCCAGCGATTCCGTGGGCGAGCAACGCGACCGGCCAACCGCACGGCCCTGGACTGGCGGCCGGCTGCCGCACGTCCACCCGTGTCACGTAGGAGTCGGAGAACGTCACCACCTGATCGACGGATTCTTGCCACGCGAATCCCGCGGGGGGCGTCGGCGGATCGCCGCACTGGCCGCGGGCAGACGGGACAGCGGACAGGAGCAGCAGCGTGGCGGCAGCGACCGAGCGAATCATCAGGGCCCTCGTGGGCGAAGGGTACCCCCACAACCGCGGTCCGCGAGGAACGTTGCTCGGCGATTCCTGCCCGATTGCGCGATTCGAGGCCGACTGCCCGGCGCACTCATCGCGCGCTCGCGCTCCATCGCGCGCACGTCGCCCCGGCGGCGCGTCCGCCACGAAGGCGTGCAACCTCGTCCGCTAGGCGGGCTTCGGACCCGCCCACCGGAGGTCGGGAGTTTTCCATCTGACCCCGTGCGAATCGGCTTCGTCGAGCCCACAGAAAGGAGCTCGACATGAACGCTCTCGTCCTCGTCACCCTGAATCTCCTCCTCGCGTTGGTCTCACCCGCGACCGTCCCCGGTGCCGGCCCCCACCGCACCTCGCGCACGGTCAACTGCGCCAGCACTCCCCACTGCCAGTGCGACGTTTCGATCGAGATGACCGTGGTCGGCACCTGCAAGAACGGTGCTCAGGAGCTGAAGCTCTCGGTCACCGTGACCTGCGGCCCGACGACCAAGTGCACCGACGACTTCGTGGTGTGCGGCGACAACGCGTCTCCGCTGTCGATGAAGTGTGGCGCGAAGTCCTTCACCATCGGACCGAACGCGGGCTCCACGACCTGGGGCGGCGTGTTCGCGGGCGGCTCGTGCGCGCAGCTCGGCGTGACCTGCGGTTGAGCGATGGTCCGCCCTCCGCTGCTCCCGTGCGTGGTGCTCGTGTCGCTCGCGCTCACGTCCTGCTCGTCGTCGAGCGCGAAGTCCGATGGTGCGTCGAAGCCGCACCCCTCCCCGCCCGTCCAGGAGTGGACGTTGATCCGCGACGTGCCGGGGCCGTTCGGCGACGTGCTCGCCATCGCGATCAGCCCGTCGCTCGAGACGACGCACGGCTTCGTCCGGACCGTGGTCCTGCGCGTCGACGGCGGCCCCGCGCCGTCGATCGGCGCGACGTGCGGGACGGTGGTGGACGCCGGCGATCAGCGTGTGCTCTCATTCCGTGACCCCGCGATCGAGATCGCGCCGCTCGCGGAGAACTGGGGCGGCGTGAAATCGCGCGAGGACGTCGCCGTCCGCTTCGAAACGCGGGCGGCCGGGGCTCCATGATGGATTCGGGGTGGAGGAGGAAGCGAATGCGAGCTTCGATCGGGCTGTTGGTGCTGCTTGGGTTGGTGGCCCTGGCCTGGCTCGTCGTGCAGCGACTGGAAAGTCCGGAACACGACGGCGAGATCATCGAGCGGACCGACGCTGGACCGGGAGGCGTGAGGGCCCCGCCGCCGCGCGGGGCCGAGGCGCCGGCCCCGCTCGCTCCGAGCGAGCGGGTCGACGTGCCGTCGCCCGTCGTGACGGCGCCCCCCGCGACGGCGGCGCCCGCACAGACGGCGACCGCACCCGGAGGCACTGTCCTCGTCACGGTCACGGACGCCGACTCCGTGGCGCGCATTCCGTCGTTGAAGGTGCAACTGGAACACGTCGTCTCGAAGGACGAGTCGTTCGGTTCGTCGACCTCGCTCGCCCACGAGGCGACGACGGACGCCGCCGGCGTCGCGACGTTCTCCGGCGTCGAACGGGGCGAGTACGTCGCGGTCGCGAGCGACCCGAGTTGGTCGAAGGCCGAGGCAGAGGTGACGCTCCTCGCCGAGGAGACGGTCCACGCGACGCTGTCGCTCCGCAAGTCGGCGACGGTCATCGGTGTCGTCGTCGACGCGCGCGGCGATCCGTTTCCCGGCGTCTCGGTCGTGTTGCGGTGGGAATCACCGTCAGCCGTGTCCGAGTCCGACGCGTGGGGAGACACCGATGCGGCCGGTGCGTTCAAGATCGCGCCGGTTCCGATCTCTCCCGAGACCTCGTACTCGCTGATGCTCCGGCACGACTGGACGCGTGGCGCGGGGCAGAAAGTCGCGTTCGAACCCAGCCCTGGGGCCACGATCGATGTGGGACGCGTGACGTTTCGACTCTCGGGCGCGACGGTGCGCGGCCGGCTCGTGCGCCCCGACGGATCGGCGCCGCCACAGCGCACCGTGACGATTTCGAAGGACGACGCAAAGGACCCGTTCCCCCGGAACGCCCGCTCCGCCGACGACGGGAGCTTCTCGATCGGCGGCCTCGAGTCGGGTCCGCACGTCCTCTCGGTCGATCGCGACTGCATCGCGGGCGCGCGACCCACGATTTCGATCGAGAACGCGGACGCCACGATCGACCTGGGCGCGATCGTGTTGTCGACGGAATCGCTCTTCCTGCGCGGTCGTGTCCTCGACCTCGACGGCGCTCCCGCGATCGGAGCGACGGTCGAGTTCCGCGGGCAGTCCCTCGCCACCGACGAGAACGGCGCGTTCTCGATCGGGTCGTGCGACGGCAGCCCGGCGCCGCTCAAGGTCACCTACACCCCCCCCGATGAACCTGCGGGAGCATTCGTCATCCGGCGACCGGAGGCGCGAGCGGGCCGTGAACCTCTCGAACTCCGCGTGGAGCGGAAGGGCGTCTGGATCCACCTCAACGGCCGGGTCGCACCGCAGCAGCGGACACCGCTCTTCGTCTCGGTCACCTTGGTCAGCGGGAATCACCGGCAACGCCGCACCTACACCGACGTCGGAACCTGGGTGCGGTGCGACGTGCTCGACTCCGGCGAATGGGACCTCGAGGTCGCGGTCGAAGGTCAGGCGCCGGTGAGTCGCAAGCTGGTCTTCGATCGCGGCGTGGGCGACCGCGAGGAGTTCATCGAGATCGACGTCAAGCCGCCGCGATGAGCGTCACTGGTCGCGCGGCGCGACGCCGAGCGGTCGTCGGCGCACGGTCACTTCCTCGCGTACTGCCCGCCGTTCTCCTCTGCGAGTCGGCGCAGGAACACCTCGTCCTGGTCCTTGCCGACCCCGATGGTGTGGATCACGATCCGCGACAGTCGATTCCATTCACGCACGCGGACGAGGATCTCGTTCGGGTCGATCACCTCGCCGACGGACGGCTTGCCGTCGGTGAGGAAGAAGATGGTGTCGACGCCCGCCTCGTAGGCCTTGTCGACCGCGCCGATGCCGGCGAGCTGGAAGGCCTCGCGCAGGGCGTCGTAGACGTTCGTTCCGCCGAGCGGCATCACGTCCTTGTCGACCCACGCCTGCGCCGCGCGCGCGGTCTTGTCGGAGCGCTCCACCATGCGGCGCTGCCACCGCGTGACGTCGGTCGAGTACGTGATGATGTTGAAGTGATCGCCATCGTGGAAGCCGGCGAGCGACGCCTTCAGCTCCGCCTTCGCGGCGGCCATCTTCGTGCCGCTCTTTCCGGCCTTGTCGGTCTTGTCCGGCTTGTCGGGCTTCGCGCGTTTGTCGCCGGAGAGCGGCTCGTCCATCGAACCGGAACGGTCGACGACGAACAGCACGCGCTGCGAGCGCGTCTGGATGCCGTAGAACGAGACGCGCTCGGGCGCCGGCGCGTCCGGCTTCGCGGCGTTCGCGACGGCGCCGGCCGTGTCCGCGCGCGCGCGCGGATCGAACGTGGCTTCGTTCGCCGCCCACCACTCCTTCCACAGCTTCGCGTCGCCGTGGAACGACTGGCCGGTCAGCTCCGACAAGGAACGCTCGGCGTCGTCGACCAGCCGGCCGACCTCGACGGACAGAGAAGCGATGAGCGCCGGCACCGCCGCCTTTCGCGGCACGAGCACGAGGAAGCGCATCGCCGCCGCGCGCACGCGCCAGTCCGCATCCTTCAGCAGAGTCGTGACCGCGAGATCGACCGTCGGGTCGTCGCCGCCGTTGCCGGCCAGCGCGTCGAGCGCCGCGAGACGTGCGCGGAGATCGCCCGCCTTCTCCGCGATGCCGCGGAGGACGGTCCGCGCCGGCTCGTCGGCAACGCCGCCCAGTGACTGCACCAGGCGCGCTTCGACCTCGGAGTCCGCTTCCTTCGCGATCGCTCCCGCGACGAGCTCGACGGCCGCGTTCCGCGCGTCGCCGGTCAGCACGGCGAGTTGCGCGGCGAGCCCTCTCGAGCACGCTTCGAGGACGCGCGACTCGCCGAACGCGTTCGCGCTCGCCGCCTGCAGCTCCCGGCGCGCCTTCTCTTCCGACTGCACCGTCGCCGCCGGCAGCACGCTCGGGTTGCCCTTCATCGCCTGGACCAAGGCCTTCGCCGCGCGGTCGTAGGTCTCGCGCAGCGGCTCGAGCGACTTCTCGATCGCGGCCTTCGCGCGCTGGGACTGGTGCATGACGGTCACGAGGTCCGCGACCACGCTCTCGGCGGGCAGCGCGCCGAACAGCTCGGCGCGGAACGCGCGGACCGGCCACTCGGTGTCCTTGTCGAGGTCGCGACGGATGCGGTCGACCTCGACCTTGCGGCGCGCCGGCGCGAGCAGCGCGAAGGTCCGCGCGAGCGCCGCGATGCGGCGGCTCTCGAGAAGCTTCATCCGGGCGAGATCCTCCTTCGAGCTGGAGATGCGCGCGCCGAGTTCGGCGGCGTCGCGCTCGATCCGGTCGCGCTCGTCCCCGGTCGCGATCGTGAGCTGCGCCGCGGCCGTCCGCGCGCGCGCTTCGAGGTCGTCGATCCGGAGGTCGAGCTCCGCGACCGCGGCGACGTCCGACTTGAAGTGCGAACCGAGCAGCTCGAACGCCTTCTCGGGATCGCTCGCGCCGACGCGGTCGAGGACGGCGAGCACGCCGTCGAACAGCGCGTCGCGCAAGCGCTGCGCGAGAGGCAACTGCTCCGCGATCTCGCCCAGACGGTCGTCCAGCTCCTTCGCACGGTCTTCGTGCTTCTTCCGCGCCTCGCCCGTCTCGTCCTTCAGCGCCGCGCGCACCTGTTCGAGTTCGGCCGCCTTCTTGCCGCGTTCGACGACGAGCGTCTCGTGTCGCTCGGCGAGCCGCGTCGCGTCGCCGCCGAGGGCGTCCAGCGCGGCGACGTCTCCGGTGGCGGCGAGAGCGGCGATCGCCTCCGGCGCCGGCGCGATGTCGGCCTCGCGCAGGACGACCTCCGAGACGAGCACGCGCACCGCGTCCTGGTAGCGCTTCATCGCGGCGGCGAACTCCGCGTCGTCTCCCCGCAGCGCGAGCGAGGCGACGAGGATCACGACCGACGCGAGCATCCGATTCCTCCGCGAGCGGGGAAAAGTGTCCCCGAGAGATCGATAAGCCGAGTTCTGTTCCCGCTCGCGCGGGTGGCGACCATTGATCTGGGATCGGCCTCTCGGCCGACCTCGAACGACCTACCCGGGAGTGCTGGCGATCCGGGCCGGATCATCCTCCCCTATTCGGTCTTTCTCCAGGCGGGGTTTGCCGAGCCGACGCGGTTGCCCGCGCCGCTGGTGCGCTCTTACCGCACCGTTTCACCCTTGCCGCTCCGATCGCTCGGAGGTGGGCGGTCTGCTCTCTGTTGCACTTTCCATGGCCTCGCGGCCCCCGGGGGTTACCCGGCGCCTTGCCCTGTGGAGCTCGGACTTTCCTCCCTCCGGGGTGAGCCGGAGAGCGGTCGCCTTTTTCTCTCGGGGACCTCACGAAGGTATCAATGGCGGGCGGGGCCCGCCACCCTGCGGGGTTGCGCTGCTTTGATGCGACTCGCGTCGCGGCGGCGACTGCGTCGCGCTCTGCTGCAGCGGCCGCTGCGGGGCGTGACGTTCGTCACCGGAACACGGGAGCTGCGCGCCCCCGTGACCCCGCGCC
>CAZOLL010000026.1:0-17969 GCA_964580365.1 uncultured Phycisphaeraceae bacterium | reverse complement strand
CGTCGCTCGAAGTCGACGTGAAACCAGGCGCGGAGAACTCGCTGGTGCTCGTGCTCGAAGCGCGCTGAGCGTTTACTTCGCCCCGCCCGGCACGATCGCGATCGGCTTCCACTCCGCTTCTCCCTCGGCGACTTCGATCGCCGTGTCGACCGCGTCGAACTCAGCGAACGCGATGCCGTGGCCCTTCTGCAGGTGCGCGAAGCCGCCGGCCGTCGACACGTCGGCGAACTTCTTGCCGCCGTGGTCCCAGTCCATGAAGTTGTGGACGACGCACTCGTACTCGGGGTACCCGGTGCCGAGGTCGAGCGCGCCTTCGACCAGGCGGACCAGTTCGGGCACGACGTTCGGGTACTCGCCGATGGTGATCGCGGTGACGCACAGGAGCCAGCGCGAGCCCATGTGGTCGAGGTCGGCGGACGGCTCTTCCTTGAAGCAGCGATCGCCTTCTTTGCGTTCGGTAGGATCCGACGGATGCGCTTCGTCCTCGCCGTCCTGCCGCTCGTCCCGTTCCTCCCGTTCGTGTCGGGCTGCTCTGCCGTCTCCGCGCATCGATCGATCGACGTGAAGAACTACGGGACGCTGTTCTCCGTGCACCGCGAGGGCGACGTCTCCGCGAAGGTCGCGCTCGCCGACGTGGTGCCCGGGCCGAAGTGCTTCGCGGTCGGCGCCCTCGAGGGGATGAAGGGCGAGATCACGATCGCCGACGACCAGGTGTGGGTGTCGAAGCCGATCGTGACGGCCGGCGAGCGACGCGTGACGACGACGTGCACGACGACCAGTGCGGAGCGCGCCGCGCTGCTCGTCACCGCGAAAGTGAATCGTTGGAAGCGGATCACCGTGACGGAGGACGTGCCGGCTTCCGGCTTCGACGACTTCGTCGCGCGAGCGGCGGCGCGCGAGGGCATCGACGTCGCGCAGCCGTTCCCGTTCCTCGTCGACGGTTCGCTCGTCGCGCTCGAGTTCCACGTCGTCGACGGGACGCAGTTGTCGAAGACCGGATCGCCGCCGGAGCATCACGCCGACAGCGGAGTCCGCGAGAAGCGCGACCGTGTCGACGCGAGACTCGTCGGCTTCTACGCCGCGAGCGGGCAGGGCGTGATCGTGCACCACGACTCGGCGACGCACGTGCACGTCGTGCTCGAATCGCCGGGGATCACCGGGCATGTCGACGCCGTCGGCCTCGCGAAAGGGTCGGTGATCTCGCTGCCGTTCGATTGATCGCGCGCGCGGCTCACGCCGTCCACGGCGGCGCGACGAGTCGTCTTCGCCCGTCGCTCGATCGCTTCGCGGACGCGTCCAGCGCGCGGTCCCACAGCTGACACGTCACCTGCTTGTGCCGCTGGTCGAGCCCCTCGCAGTAGTTCGTGAACTTGCAGCGCCGCACTTCCGCACCGCGGCCGAGGCGGATCTTCTCGAACCAGTCCGGATCCGCGAGCGACTGGCGCGCGGCCGCGACAACGTCGGCCCCGCCGTCCGCGAGGATGCGCTCGGCCGTGCGGAACGAGTTGATGCCGCCGGAAGTGACGACCGGCGTCGCGAAGCCGGCAGCGCGCACGGCGGCGCGGATCGCCGCGGCGAGCGGGACGTTGCGCGCGAACGGTCCGCGCTCGTCGATCGTCACCGTCGGCATGCATTCGAGCCCGCTCTTGCCCGTGTAGGGGTACGCGGCCTCGCCAACTTGCGGCTGCCTCGCGTCCTCGAACTTTCCGCCCTTCGAGATCGACAGCCAGTCGACGCCGGCGCGCGCGAACGCGACGCCGAACGCGGCCGCGTCCTCGACGGTCGAGCCGCCGTCGATCGCCTCGTCGCCGAGGAAGCGAGCCCCGAGCGCGTACGCCTCGCCGACGCGGGCGCGACACGCGGCGATCACTTCGACGGGCAGCCGCGCGCGGTTCTCGAGCGAGCCGCCGTAGCCGTCGGCGCGCACGTTCTTGCGCGAGAGGAACGACGCCATCGTGTACGCGTGCGCGAAGTGCAGCTCGACGCCGTCGAACCCGGCATCTCGCGCGCGCGCGGAGGCGTCCGCGAACAGACCGGGCAACGTGCGAGGCAGCTCCGCGACGTGGGGCAGGTGCGTGTCCCACACGCGTTCGCGGTACCCGAAGTCGAGCGACTCGAGCGCACGCGCGTCGAGCGTCGCTTCGATCACGGCGCGCGGCGCCGCCGCGAGTTCGGAGCGGAGCGTCGCTTCGGGCGCGTCGCGCCAGCGGTCGTCACCGGTCGCGGCGGCGAAGCGCGCGCGCAACGGAGCGTCGATCGCGAGGAAGCGCGCGAAGAACTTGGCCGGTTCGGGCCGCCGCCGGATCGAGAGGAAGTCGATCACCTGGATGAAGAGGCGCGTCTCGCCGCGCGCGCGCTCGCGCACCGTCTCGACGAGGCGACGCAGTCCCGGCACGAAGCGATCGTGCCCGATGCGCAAGAGCGGCCCGCTCGGCACGTCGCGGATGCCGGTCGCCTCGACGACGATCACGCCGGGCCGCCCGTCCGCGAAGCGCCCGTACCAGTCGAGCACGTCGTCCGTGACGAACCCGTCCTCCGTCGCGCGCCACGGCACCATCGCCGGCACCCAAGTCCGCGCGCGCGCGACGCAGTTCTTGCCGAGCCGCACCGGCGAGAACCAGCGGCTGCGCGCCGCTTCGTCGGCGGACGGCCAGTCCTCGGAGAGGATCGCGTGGCGGAACGGCATGCCGCGCGAGGGTAGCGGGTCAGGTCGCTCGACGATCGGGGATGTGGATCATCCCCGATTGGGCGGAGAGACGAACCTGCTACTCGCCGGCCTTCGCGCGACCGAGTCAGCGTGGCGATGTAGAGGGCGGGGCGACCAAGACGAAGTCGAGCTGCCTGACGTCCAAGGATCGACCCGCGAGATCGGTGTCCTTGAACGCGCCAGAAATGGAGTGTGTGCCATTACCCGGCGCAGGCGAGTCGATTGAGAGTTTGTTGGCTCTCACGCGCGCTGTGATCCCTCCGTCCATCGCCCGTACTTCGATGAATACGTCGAACGTCGACGAACTCGGATTCGACCGTGGAACGAACTGCAGTTCATCCTGGTGCACAACGAAGTCTTGCCCCTTGTGGGTAACTCTGCTGCTCGCGATCGAGAACGCCGTGAACTGCGGAGTCGGCGCTCCAACCTCGTCGACCTGGATTGCGAGACTGAATGACTCGCCATTGTCAGCCCATGTGCCGTTGCCGACGACTGTCGCGTTTTGTTTGAACACGATGCCGGGCCCCAGGAATTCCAAGAGCGGTTGAACGCGCACGGCGAAGTAGCCTTCGAGTGTCATGCTGTTCTGCTCGCGGCTCGTGTGTGCATAGTTCAACGAAGCATCCAAGGCCGTTTGCAGCGCTGAGGCGTTGAGCGATCCATCGGTCGCGCTGGCGGCGAGGAAGCGATAAGTGAGGTCGTGGACGTACACGGCTTCCGTGATCAGCCAGACGTCCGCTTCCCGCTTGCCATTGGCTTTCCCCATGATTTTTCCGTAGGCGCGCAGCACCGAGGCGCGGTCGAGGATTAGGTGTTCGACTCGCCCGGACTCGATCTCGATCTTCTTGACTCCAGCACTCTTCAGGCCCGCCTCGAGCTTCTGAAGCGATGCAATCTTGTTGAGTCCGGACAGGCCGAGGCTGAACTCACCCCCTTTCTCCAGGTCGATCTGCTGCTTCTGGACACCACGGATCGGCATCGCGACCGGCACGATGTTCAGAGCATCCGCCTCTGCGACCAGCACGAGAGGAAGTTGGGAAGCCGAGGTCGGATCAGCGTTGAACACAGTCCCGGGCCGCCACAATGGATTCGGTGCGATCGCCTGCAGATGGTGCTCTTTCACGATGTCGTCGATGATGCTCGCCCCGGGAGTAATACATCCGCTGGCCACGACGACAAGCACCATTGCCAACGCTGCGCGCCGCGCCGCCGAGTGGGCGGTGCCTGGAATTCGATTGTCGCTCGGGAAGAGGATCATTCGGTCACACCTCTGAATCTGGAATGAACGGGTGGCTGGGAAAGAGAGCGATTCGACGACGGAAGCGCGCGAACTGTCTGTCGCGCTGCTTGACGGAGTAGCAGCGACGCGCAAGGGGCTGTCCATCGCTCGTTTCGAACTCGGGACTCCCCCGATCCCATGAGCGTTGCGCGCGATCCCGGCCAACGCGAACGCCGAGGATTATCTCCCCGCCGGCTTCGCCTCCATCCGCTCCATCAACTCCGGCAGCGCGGGGAACAGCACGTCGAGTTCTTCGCGGAGCGCGTCGGGGAGCGCAGCGCGCATCTCTGCCTCGACGGTCGCGAGGTCGGTCGGGCTCTTCGTGCGCAGGAGCGCGCTCCACCGCTCGACCTGCGGCTCGGGCAGCTTCGCGAGTTGGCGGAACACGCGGTCGACGGCGACGCCGAGCTGGAAGCGCTTCGCGTCGACGGCCTTCAACTCCTCGATCCGCGCCGGGTCGTCGACGCGGAACGCCTTCAACAGCACGCCGCCGTCGCGGCGGATCTCGAACCACTTCGTCGCGTGCGCCTCGAGCCACGTGACGATCTCGCTCTCGACGAGCGAGCGCGTGATGAAGAACGCGACGATCGGCCGCTTCCGCTCGGCGGGGATCGCGCGCGAAGGGTCGAACCACACGTCGTCGCCGAGTCGTTCGAGCAGGCGCACCGGCGCTGCGGCGCGCGCGACGTGCGGCGCGACCGGCACGAGCAACGAACTGCCCGGCGGCGCCTCGCGGCGCACGCGGTCGAGCGCTTCCCAGTAGGAGCTCGCCCAGTAGTCGGTCGCGTCGAGGATCCCGCGCGACTGCGCGCCGGACAGACCGCCGATCGACACGTTGAACCACACGGTCCCGTACGGCCAGGTGCGAACGACCCCAGCGGCGCCGGGCGCGATCGCGACGACGCACGCGAACGCGACGGCGATCGCGCGTCGCCCGCTCAAGGCGCGAGTGATCCCGTCGGCCAGCGTCGCGAGCGCGAGCGCCGCGAGCAGCGCGAGGAACGGATAGAACTCGAGGAAGTGCCGCACGCCGTCGAAGTTGTCGGCCCACGGCAACGACACGCGCACGATCGGGACGAGCGCGCCGCACGCGAGCAGCAAGCGTTCGTCGATGCGCGCGCGGCGCGAGAACAAGCCGAGCGGCGCGAGCACGAGCAAGGGCAGCGGCGTCGTCGTCACGAACGCGAGCGCGCCGGGGAAGCGCGGGATCCAGTGCCTGAAGCCGAGGCCGGTGTAGTAGCGGAAGTGCTCGATGGCGCGCCCGAACGGATCGCTCCACGTCATCGGCGACACGGCGAAGAACACGACGAGCGCGATCGGGATCGCGACCAGCACGCCGATCCACGGAAACGCCGGGCCGCGCTCGCCGCGCGCGCGCCGCGCGATCGCGAGCGCGACGAACAAGAGCAGCCCGTGCGCGGGCAGCAGGAGTCCGTTCACCTTCTGCGCGAGCGCGAGCCCGGTGAGCGCGCCGGCGGAGGCCATCGCGCGAAGCGACGCGGCGCCGCTGGTCTCGAGCGCCCGGAAGAACACGAGCAGGACGAGCGCGTAGAGGCACGTCTCCGGCGCGTCCTTCACGTTGAAGAACTGATCCGACAGGAAGCGCGGCGACGACAGGAGCAGCGCGACGGCGCCGATCGCGGCGAGCGCCCCGAACCGCGGCAACGCGAAGCGCGTCATCGCGAACAGGAGGATCGCCGCGAAGACGAGGATCGGCAGATCGTGCGCGGACATCGCGTCCAGCACGCCGAGCTTCGTCCACAGCATGCGACACGAGATCGCGGACACGATCCCGCCGAGCGGGAACGCGTCCTTCCATCCGTTCAAGCCGCGGTCGAAGGCCGGATGCGGCGCGCGATGCGCCGGCCGCGCTCCGGCATCGGTGAAGTCGAGCATCCGCTCGTCGCCGCTCGTCAAGTAAGCGAGGTACTGCTCGCCGTGCGCGAACTCGCCGATCGCCGTGTCCCACGTCGGACCGAACTCCGGGAGGAACGGGATCGACGCGACGAGGAACGCGACCGCGACGAGGAGCGGGACGCCGAAGCTCAGCGATCGCGGTGCTGCGTTCATTTCGACAACCGGAACTGCGCTTCCTTCAACAGCTGTGGAGTCGGATCGAGGAAGTAGTACCAGCGATCGTCGCGCACGATCAGTCGGTTCGGGTCGATGCCGCGCTGCTCGAGGAACAGCCGCAGGAGGTCCTTGATCTGCAGGATGTCGGAGTCGCGGCCGACGAGCGCGGCGCGCTTGCCGGAGGCGCGCGCGGCGTCGACGGCGAACGCGTACTCGGGATGGCGGTCCTGCAGCGTGACGTAACGCGCGGTGATGCGGCCCTTCGACTCGAACATCAGCGTCCACTCGAGCATGCCGTGCAGCACGTAGGCGTGCGCGACGCCGGCGTGTTCGAGGTCGCGCACGACGCCGTCGAGCGACGCGCGCTCGGCGCTCGACAGTTCGAAGATCGGCGAGCGTTGCGGCGCGTCGTGCGTGTCGACCGCGTACGCGACGCCGAGCGCGAGCGCGAGCGCCGCGAGCCCGCGCGTGAGCCGTCCGATGCGCGGGACGGCGGTCGACGCGACGCTCGCGACCGCCGGGTCGAACGCGCGCGCGCCGAGCAGCGCGACGCATTCGGCGACGGGAAGCAGATACCGCGGTCCGAGATGGACGAGAGACATGAGCGCCGTCGCGGCGAACGTGCCGAGCATCGCGACGATCGCGGTCGCGGCCGTCGCACGGCCGGGCCCACGACGCGTCGCCACCGCCAGTGCGACGCCGGCGCACAGGAGAGCGAGCCACGCGGCCGACGTCAGCTTCGCGACGAGCGACGCCTCGAGCGCATGTCCGAACAGGAACCGCCCTGTGAAGAACACGAACAACCGCTCCGGCAGCTGCGAGGTCGTCTCCCATGGACGCACGTCCGCCTGGAAGTCGGGCGCATGCCAAACCTGCACGGAGCCCGCGACCCAATGCACGAGCAGCGGCCCCGCGACCGCGCCGGCGATCGCGAAGAGGACGCCCCACGGCATCGCCCGACGCGGCGCCGGCTCCGCGCCCGCTTCGCGCGAGAACCAGAGGAACGGCAAGAGCGGGAGGAGCCAGAGGACCTGCGCCAGCGCGATCATCGCCGCGCACGCGCCGATCGCGGCGAGCCGGCCGAGACGCGCGAGGTCGCTCTTCGGCCGTGTGGTCGCGACGAGCAGAGCGAGTTGCGCGAGCACGAACGCCGTGACGTATCCGCCGCGCGCTTTCAGCGACCACGAGAACCACGGCGGCGCGAAGAGCAGGAGCAGCGCCGCGACCCACGCCGCCTTCGTCCCGTGGACGCGGCGCACCCACAAAAAGAGCAGCACGAGCCCGAGCGAGAACGGCACGAGCATCGACGCCTTCAGCACCGCCGTCGATGGTCCGAGGAGCGCGAACGCGCGTGCCGCGATCTCGACCTCGAAGTAGGAGAACCCGTAGTTCTGTCCCCAGAGGAACGCCGACGGCGCGCCGCCGTGCATGCGCTCGATCGCCATCATCCCGCACAGCGCTTCGTCCGGGTCCGGCATCAAGTGCGGCGAGAGCAACGCCGGCAGCCGCGTCACGACGGCGAGCGCGACGAGCGCGATTGCGACGAGAACCGACGACCGGAGTGCAGCGCGAAGGGACACGGCGCGCGGAGTCTAGGCGATGCGGCGCACGCGGGGTCGCGGAAGCCGAACGCTCACCGCCCGAGGCGGGACAGGTCGCGGAGGTCGGCCTCGGCGGCGATCGCGCACAGGTCGGGCCACCGGTCGGACTTCACGATCCACTCGAGCTGCGCGATCGCGTCGGTGCGCTTGCCGTTCTGCGCGAGCCAGTTGGCGGCGCCGTAGCGCAGCACGATCTCGGACGGCGGCACGGGGACGTCGACGTCCTTCGCGTCGGCCGGGCGCTGCGGCGGATCGGGCAGGAGCTGCGCGACCGTCGCGTCGCCGCGGAACAGTCGCGCGACGTCGGCCCACGGGTGGAGCGCGCCGCTGCCGAGCAGGTCGACGGCGCGCGCGCGCTGTTGCGAGTCGCGTGCGCCGGCGCGCGTCGACGCGAAGATGCCGAACACCGTCGCGGTCGCGTGTTCGTCGGGGCTCATCGCGGCCCGATCCGCCGTCGCGAACTCGCGTGCGGCGCCCGCGAAGTCGCCGCGGACGAAGCGCGCCACGCCGAGGTGCAGCGGCACGCGCCACGCGATCGTGCCGTCTTCGTCGGCGGCGGGGCCGATCGGGTCGACGAGGTCGACGGCGTAGGCGAAGTCGGACTCCGCGAGCTCGAACTCGCGCAACGCGAGGTGCGCGCGTCCGCGCGCGTCGCGGAGGCGCGCGTCGTCGGGGTGCTTCGCGACGCCTTCGTCGAAGAACGACATCGCGCCGCGCCACATGCCGAGGTCCGCCATGCGACGGCCGACGTCGAGGAGGACGCTCGCCGAATCGCGGTCGTCCTCGTCCTCGCCGTAGGCCTTGCGCGCGGAGTCGAGGCGGTGCTCGAGCTTCGCGCGCGTCGCATCGTCCTGCTCCGGAGCGAACAACGGCTGGCCGAACAGCGACTGCGTCTCCGGCGTCGGCGCGGCGGCAGTCGCGTCGTCGAGCGGCGCGCGCGGATCGCCTTCGATCGTCCAGGTGCAGGCGGCGCAGGAGAGAGCGATCGCGAGCGACGCCGTGCGCGCGAGCGTGTTCATCCGAAGTAAGGCGGCGCGTTGCCTGCCTTCCACTTGATGTTGCAGCCCATGCTCGGCCGCTGGTTCGGGTCGAGCGCGACGCCCTTCAGCGTCAGTTCGATCGCGCGCGTGAGGTCCTCGCCGGTCACGGGGATGTCGGTCTGCGGTCGACTGCCGTCCATCTGGCCGCGGTACACGAGGCGGCGGTTGCGGTCGTAGAGGAAGAAGTCCGGCGTGCACGCCGCGGTGTAGGCCTTCGCGACTTCCTGCGTCTCGTCGAAGAGGTAGGGGAACGCGTAGCCCGCGCTCTTCGCCTCCTCCTTCATCTTCGCCGGCGCGTCGTCCGGATGCGTCGCAACGTCGTTGCTGTTGATCGCGACCACCGCCACGCCCTGCTTCATCCACTGCTTCGTGACCTCGGCGAGCTTCGTCCGCACGTGCTTCACGAACGGGCAGTGGTTGCAGATGAACATGACGAGCAGCGCCGGCTTCCCGTCGAAGTCATGCAGCGAGACGAGGTTGCCGTCCGTGTCGGGCAGGCGGAAGTCGGGCGCGGACGAGAATAGCGGCGCCATCGTCGAGAGCGTGCGGACCATGGGTTGACTCCGAGTGGGGGAGGATGCAGGATCGAGGTTGAGGCGTCAACGAGGGCGTGCGTCGCGACTCGGGTTGCCAGGATGGGAGGGAGAGAACTCCGTGAGGAAACCGAAGCGAGCAACGGGAAGGACCAGGTGGGGACGCGGTCGCAGAGCGGTTCCGGCGG
Source organism: uncultured Phycisphaeraceae bacterium (assembly GCA_964580365.1). Taxonomy (GTDB): domain Bacteria; phylum Planctomycetota; class B15-G4; order B15-G4; family JADJEK01; genus CAZBOK01. The sequence goes on along the minus strand of CAZOLL010000026.1, from coordinate 8,548 downwards.
CGACCGCATCGAGTCGCAACGCTTCACGAGTGGGCTCCGTGACACCGACCCGAGCTCACGAGTCGGATCAGCTGGGGGCCCAATGGAATCCCCCCGCGTCGATTCACTTCATTCCGGGCTCTCGCGACAATGGGCGAGAGTTGTCCGGTGTGATTGACGTCACCTTGAAAGCCCCCACGTTCCAAAACCAGCATTTGGGCCAATGGATCCGCCGAGTGAAGGCCAAGCACTCCACACTTCAAGCGGTCAATTCGCTCGATACCGCCTTCGCCAAAGGAGCGCCGGAAGTCGTCGATAGCAAGCAGCTTCAACCGGTTTTGACGCACACGATCCGCTTGGGACCGAAGAGCGCGTTCAAGCGAGGGGCTCGCGTGTGGATACACGTGCGGATCAAAGTCTCCGATGCGAGCGGAACACTGCTCCAGTATCCCGCGTTCGTCATCTGCTCGACATTCGTGGAGCTCCCGCAGGTCGAAGAAGACTGCGATTACCTCGAATGGCACCTCGCCGAATCTTCGCAGTCGAAGGCGCGACCAGCAGACACGAAGCGCGTTACACCGAACGTGATCAGGCTCGAAGTCGACAACGACTGATCCGCACAAGTCACCGTCCGACCCAAACCGGCGCAGCCCAGTAGTGCGGATGTGATTGGATCGGCTCGCTTGAACTGCCCGGGTCGGGACCGATCGCGATGCCCGGGCCGCGAGTCGAATTCGTCCCTCCGCCATCGATCGACTTGCCCTGCCGCAGAAAGAGCTGCGATTCGCGCAGCGCTGCGGGCGCGCCCTTCGCAACCGCTCGATTGAATTGAATCATCAACTCCGCATGCCACCGGTCGTCGACGGTCCAAAGCGTCGCGATCACCGATCGCGAGCCCGAAGCGAGGAACGCATAGGACATCGAAAGCGCGCCCTCTCCGCGAACGAGCGCGCCGTCTGCGGTACTGCACGCCGACAGGATCGACAGCTCCGCCTTGAGCGACAGCTCGCTGACCCGCGACAGCGAGAGCCAGCCGCACTCGCGGTCGCTCGCCGCGAGAATGAGTCCGGTGCCCGCAGGGTCGAAGGGATCGGCAAATCCGTGGCACAGCAACGCGATGAAAGACGCGTTGGGCGCTTCCGTAAGGAATCGATCGACGGTGGCATCGGCACCCGTGAAGACACGAGGCGACACGTTCTTCGAAGCGAACGCCGACTCGATCGCTTTGGCCTCTCCCAGAGTGTTCTTGAGTTCCCGGAGCTTCGAGATACCGGTCGGCGCACTCGCGTCGTCGCGTGCCGGGGCGGGCGCGGCGAGAACGAGCGCAGAGTCGATCGCTCGTTTCGGCGCGTTCGTCAGCGCGGCGAAAACCGCGGCGGACGGCGTGTACACGACCGGAAACCGGTCGAGCACAAAACGCGCAGTGAGGATGCGCCTCTTCGGATCGGTCGAGTCGTCCGAGACGAGTGCGTGGAATGGGACCGTCGTCAGCGACTCGGTCGGGCAAACGACGATGCGGGCGGGTTGTTGTTTGTCGTCGAGAGGTGGGAGCACCGGGACGAGCAGCGTCCGATACAGCGATGCGCCGAGTGCGACGATCTCCTCGGTGTCCCCGAGCCTGTCGTTCGGGGCGAGGAGATCCAGCCAGAGTGATGCAGGCGATTCGAACTCCTTGCGCGGCCCGAGCGGAATGCGAGTGATCTCGCTTCCGTAGGCGCGGTACGCGAAAGCGTTCGAGGTCCCATTCGCATACTCCACGAAGAGATCGTCGCGCGCGAGCGTCGTCATCAGATTGCCGAGGACGTCGCTCGGTGCCGCGGGGAGCGTCGCGCTCGCGCGCGCGTGTCGCGCGATGCTGGCAAGCAAGGACTTCGCCTTGAAGCGCTCCTCGCATTCGAAGCCGAGCTGAATCAGGCGACCGGCTTCGTCCTCGTCGTCATCGGCGACTTCGATCGCGAGCGAGATCGCGTCCTGAGCATCTTCTGCCCACTCGACGAAGCGGGAGCGCAATCCGCGCATCTCCGACGGCGAGAGCTTCTCCATCTCGACCTCGTCGAGCAGCGTCATTCCCTCGTCGACGAGTGATTCTGCGGATTTCGCGTCGGGTCGCGCGATCGCGATCTTCAATCGAGTGTTGAGCACGGAGAGAAGCGCGTTCTTCGTGACGGACTGGGCCATGTCGCGGAGTCCGCGGTACTCGGATTCCGCGCCCAACGCTTCACGTTCGGCATCTTCTAACCGGCCCTCGGCGAAGTCGACGAGCGCCAGCCCCTCGAGGGCTCCGGCACGCGACACTCCGAACGCGTTCGAATCGTCGCGCACCGCCTGAAGGTGCTTTCGCGCGCGAGCATGAAGTCCCAGTCGCCGCGCGACCCGACCCGCGTGGACGCAAAGCTTCGTCGTCTCGTCGGAGTCCTTTGCCAGATTGCTGTCCCCCAGTGCCTCCTCGAGCAGCGGCAGCGCGTTCTCGAGTGAACCCGACTGTTCGAGCGCGAGCGCGCGATTGCAGGCGAGTCGTCCGTGCTTCGAGGGGTTACCAATGACCGAAGGGCGATCGAGAAACTCGTCCGTCACCTTCAGACAAGTTGCAGTGTCGCCGAGTTGGTGAGCGACAGAGGACCGAAGGACCGCGACCTCGATCGAGAGGTGCTCATCGTCGACCGACGTCGCCAGGAGTTCGGCCTGGTTTCCGTCCGACATCGCCGACACGTAGTCGCCGAGGTTGAGAAGCGACTGTCCTCGCATCAACGACAACCACGCGCGCTCCCAATCCGACAGTTCGTCGAGTCGCAACCGATTGATGATGTGCACGACGTCGTCGCTCCGCGACGCCGTTTGGTAGATGCTGGCAACGCTGAGCACTGCATAACCGCGCGTCTCCTCGGCGATCGGATCGCCGCCGAAGGCGAGCTTCATCGTTCGTTCGGCGTCCTCGATTCGATGGCTGCCGTCCGCGATCGCGGCAGCCGCCAGCACCGGCACGTCCACGTGCGCGCCGGAAACGTGCGCTTCGATGCGTTCCTTCGATCGAGTCTGCGCGCCACTGTATGCCTTCACGGTGATCTGGCGCAGATCATCGCGCGTCATCGCGGCGTGGATCGCGTCCGCGTGGGCTCTCGAGAGTTCGGCCGGGTCCTCGGCGTTTGCAGCGGGGCCGAGCCGATCGATGTAAACCGACACCGGTGGCCGGTCGTCGGACGTCTGAGCCACCGCGAGGTGCGTCGCGGCAACGATCCACCAAACCCATCGCCAACGCATAGCGCGATCTCCCCACGTTCGTGAGCGCCGCGGAGTCTAACGTGCTCCGGAACCGGCCGCGACGCACGCACGTTCCTGCGTCGCACCTCGCAGCCCACGGAGCCCTCGATGTCGTTCTTGCCCGCCCTTGCCGTCTCCCTCACCCTCCTCATCCCACCCACCGACTTCACCGGCTCCTACGAGGGCGTCATCAAGCTCCCCGGCCACGAGATGCGCGTGCTCGTCGATCTCGTCTCGGGGGTCGCGGGATTGGCCGGCGACATCTCGATCCCCGAGCAAGGGGCGAAGGACCTCGCGCTCGAGGACGTCGCGGTCGACGGCGACTCGGTCACGTTCCGGATCGCGGGCATCCCGGGCGCGCCGACGTTCAAGGGCAAGCGCGCGGCGGACGGCGGGATCGACGGCGACTTCACGCAGGGCGGCGCGACGTTTCCGTTCCACCTTGCGACGAGAGGTTCGGGCGCCGCGGCGGCGCGCGAGGCGCTCGCGAACTTCGGCGACGAAGTCGAGCGCGCACGGGCCGGCGTCGAAGTGCCGGGCGTCGCGGTCGCGGTCGTGAAGGACGGCGAGGTCGTGTTCATCGGCGGCTTCGGCAAGCGCGACGTGGAGCACGACCTGCCGGTCACCGACCACACGCTGTTCGCGATCGGCTCGTCGTCGAAGGCGTTCACGACGTTCGTGCTCTCGACGCTCGTCGAAGAAGGCAAGCTCGACTGGGACAAGCCGGTGCACGACTGGATGCCGGACCTGAAGCTCGTCGACGAAGTCGCGAACGAGCGCATCACGCCGCGCGACCTCGTCACGCACCGCTCCGGCCTGCCGCGCCACGACCTCACGTGGTACGCGTTCCCGAACCGCGCTCGCGAGGACCTCGTGCATCGGCTGCGCTTCCTGCCGCCGTCGAAGGACTTCCGCACCGACTTCCAATACAACAACCTCATGCTGCTCACGTCGGGCGTCCTCATCGAGAGGATCACCAAGTCGACGTGGGAGGACGCGGTCCGCGCACGGGTGTTCGCGCCGCTCGGCATGACGCGCACGAACTTCTCGGTGAAGGACTCCGCGGCGGACGCCGACCACGCCGAGCCGTACGCGCGCGGCGACGTCGGCCAGCCGCCGAAGAAGCTGCCGTTCCACGACATCTCGCAGGTCGGCCCTGCGGGCTCGATCAACTCGTGCGTCGCCGAGATGGCGCAGTGGGTGCGCCTGCACCTCTCCGACGGCGCGATCGACGGCAAGACGCTCTCGACCAAGTCCGCGCTCGACGAGCTGCACACGCCGGCGATGACGCTCCCCGCCGGCGCCGACCCGGACGGCGTGAGGAACGTCGGCTACGCGCTCGGCTGGTTCGTCGACGAATACCGCGGCATGCGCCGCGTCCACCACGGCGGCAACATCGATGGCTTCTCGGCGCTCGTGTCGCTGGTGCCGGACCAGAACCTCGGCATGGTCGTCCTCACCAACGCGAACGCGAACGGACTGCCAGAACTGACGGTGCGACTCGCGCTCGATCGCTTGATCCCGCCCGCGACACCGCCGCGCGATCGCGTGAAGGAGTCGATCGAGCGCAGGAAGGCCGGAGAGAAGACCGAGAAGGAGGCGGAGGCGAAGAAGGGCAGCGCGCGCCGCACCGGCACGCATCCGTCGCACGACCTCGCGGAGTACGTCGCCGACTACGAGGACGAGGGCTACGGCGTGATCTCGATCACCAGGGACGGCGACGCGCTGAAGGCGAAGTTCGGTTCGCTCGAGTTCCCCCTCGAGCACTGGCACTACGACACGTGGTCGGCGCTGAAGACGGACGCCGCCGAGGGCCTCGAGGGAACCAAGTTCCTGTTCCGCACGAACGTCGACGGCGACGTCGACTCGATCGCGTGCGCGGTCGAGCCGTCGGTCGACGCGGTGATCTTCGACCGGCTGCCCGATGCGAAGCTGAAGGACGTCGCATACCTCGCGCGCTTCGTCGGCGAGTTCCAGCTCGACGAGATGACACTGAAGGTCGAGATGGTCGGCGAGGCTCTGCGCCTCACGCCGACCGGCCAGTCGCCCGCGGAACTGCTGCCGCGCATGAACGACACGTTCGGCGTGAAGGGCCTCACCGGCTACTCGGTCCGATTCGTCACCGGCGAGGACGGCAAGGTGAACGCGATGGAAATGCGCCAGCCGAACGGCGTGTTCGTCGCGAAACGGAAGTGATTCGCGACGAACGGCGCGCGAGGTTGATCGAGCGGGCGGCGCACGCGATCATTTGGAAAGACCTGGACCGGAGGTTCGCGAAATGAGCCCGTCCCGTTTTGCCGTGAACGTCTCGCTCGTCGTGCTCGCGTTCTGCACCGTGTCCGATTCCGCGTTCGCCGGGATCAGCGCGAGCAAGGCGAGGAAGCAGTTGAAGGCCGCACGCACTGCGGCGATCGCGCAGATCAAGAGCGGCGCCGAGGTCGCGATGGAGGAGTTGTTCCTGGCGGCGCGGCAGCTCGAGATCGACGCGCAGCAGGGGCAGTACGACGTGACCAAGCTGCAGCAGTTCGCGGTCGCGTACAGCGATGCACAGGTGGAGATCCGCGCCGCGATCGAGACCACGGACTTCTACGACCGCGTCGGGTCGATCCTCGCCGACTTCGCGGATGGCGCCGATCTGAACGGCGACTTCCCGAAGGGATTCGAGTCGGGCGACGGCGGAGTGCTCGATGACTTCGATTCCGAGGTCCATGCGATGATCGACGGGCTCTTCGCCAAGCTCACCAAGCGCCTCAAGAAGACCGCTCGCCTGTTGGAGGACGAAGGGATCTTCTTCACGTTCCGCGTGCGTCGCCCCGGCAAGGTCATCGCCGGCACCGCGAACCCGGACAGCGGAGGAATCCAACCGAACCCGTACCCGATCCTCGAGGTGGACGGCGTGTTCGCGTCGAGCCTCGCGGCCGCAGACGACGACGGCATCGTGATCGTCGCCGGCTTCGGACACCCCTACAACTCGCTCAGCGTCGTGATGGGACCGGGCTCGATCGGCGGGTCGGTCGACGAGCAGGTCGGCAGCGGCCGCTTCATCGGCGATCCGATCATGGGCGTGCCCGAGGGGAACTACTTCGCGACGGTCTACGACAACTCGCCGATGAACACGACGCAGCCGAGCGCGATCACGTTCAACGTTCAGTGACCGTTGGCGCTCGCCCCGCCCCTCGCAGGATCACCGCGAGGTCGTCCGCCAGCGGCGCGATTGATCGCGCTCGACCGTTGCCCTGACTCGCATCGGTCGCGAACATCACCCGCCTCGATCATCGATCGGAGCCGTCCATGTCGCTGACTCGCGTCCCGCTTGTCGCTCTCTTGTTCGTCGCCGCCCTCTTCGCGTCGAGCGCCGCGTCCGCTGGGATCAGCGCGAAGAAGGCCAACCAACGCGTGCGCGCCGCGAGCAAGGCGTCGCTCAAGCTGCTGAAGAACAGCGCGAAGGCCGCGCTCGATGCGCTGACGCCGGCGATCCTCGCGTTCGAGGCGGCGGCGAAGACGCACACGCTCGGCGCGAGCGAATTGTCCGACCTCGCCCAGGCGTTCAGCGACGCGCAGGTCGACGTGCGCACCGCGTTGACCGGGGACAACTTCTACGTCGGCGCTTCGAACATCCTCGGCGACTACGCCGATGGAGCCGACCTGCACGGCAACTACCCGACGGAGTTCCGCTTCGGTCGCGCGAGCACGGTCGCCGACTACGCGCGCGCGGCGAACGACACGCTCGACGCGCTCTACTCCAAGCTGGAGAAACGCCTGCGAAAGACGCAGAAGCTGCTCGAAGAGGAAGGGATCTACTTCACGTTCCTCGTCTCGCGCCCCGGCGACCTTTTGCTCGCCTGTCCGAACCCTCAGTCGTCGTCGCACGAGACCGGCGAAGCCACGCTTCTCGTCGACGGCGTCTTTGCGATCAGCGAGAAGGACGCGGTGGATGACGGCACGTTCGTCGTGACCGGCGTCGACACGACGATCGCGGACGTCGAAGTGAGCGTCTCCGCGGGCAGCATGGGCGGCGGCAGCATCGCCGCGACCGAGTCGCTCGCCAGCGACCGCTTCATCATCCCCCCGACGGGTCCGGTCGCCGAAGGGAACTACCTCGGCGACGCGCGCGACGATGACACGCCGAGCCAGGCCCACGACGCATTCCAGTTCTCGATCCGCTGAGGTGCGTCACCCCGCGCCGCTCAGGAACCCAGCGAGGTCTTCCGGCAGCGGCGACGTCACCTCGAGCGGCGCATTCGTCATCGGGTGCGTCAGCTTCAAGCGGTGCGCGTGCAGCGCTTGTCGCGGCAGCATCAGCTTCGCGCCGTCCTCGGGGAGCATCCGATCCTCGTAGTACCGGATGAAGATCTCTTCGTCGTCGCCGTAGATCTTGTCGCCGACGAGCGGGTGTCCAATCGACGCGCAGTGCACGCGAATCTGGTGGTGGCGGCCCGTGAGCAGCCGCAGCCGCACGAGCGCGAAGCGCCCTTCGCCGTGCGTCGAGACCACCTCGTATCCCGTGCGCGCTTCCTGACCCTCCTCGTCCTCGCGGATCCACTTCTTCATCGACACCTTGCGCCCGATCGCCGGGCCGATCGGCCGGTCGATCAATCCGCTTGCCGGCTCGGGCACGCCGTGAGTGATCGCGAGGTACTCCTTCTCCGGCGAGCGCTCGCGGAACATCTGCGACACCGCGCGGTGCGCCGCGTCGTCCTTCGCGATCAGCAGCACGCCGGAGGTCTCGAGGTCGAGCCGATGGCAGAGCTTCGGCGTGATGTCCCGGTCTTTGTCGCCGGTGCGCAGGTAATGCAGCTTCAGCGCGGTGATCACGGTGCGGTACATGTTGCGCCCGGCCGGATGCACCGCGACGTTCGGCGGCTTGTCGACGGCGAGCAGCCAGCGGTCCTCGAACAGCACCTTCAACTCGTCCGACAACCCGGAGCCCGCGAACTCGACGTCACGCTTCGGCTTCGGCAGCGCGACATGCGCGAGATCGCCTTCGAGCACGACGGTCTTCGCCTTCACCGGCGACTGCTCGACCCCGCGCCGCGCGAGCGAGACCTTCCCTTCGTCGATGAGCTTCTGCACCGACGTGCGCGACCGCCACCGCATGCGCCGCGTGAGGAACGCATCGAGCCGAACGCCGTTCTCGGTCGAATCGGCGACGAAGCGGAGCTCCCGCTCGAAGAGCTGAGCTTCGAGGTCGTCGTCGTCCTCGTCGTCGGGGGGCATCGGGCGACGATTGTGCCATGCGTGACGTGGGGCGTCGTGGGACCGAACACGAAGCACACGAAGGAGGCACGAAGAGCGCCCTGACCGACGGACG
>CAZOLL010000025.1:0-18090 GCA_964580365.1 uncultured Phycisphaeraceae bacterium | reverse complement strand
TCGCCGAAGCGCGCCACCTGCATGCGGTCGCGATGCGCGCTCCCGACGCAGTGCGTTCGGCGGCGCGCGACTCGTTCGAGCGCGCCCGCCGGGTCGCGGATGCTGCGGCCCGTGCGGCGGCGACGGCGGCGGTCGAGGTTCGCTCGCTCGGTGCGCGCGCCGGCTCTCGTGTCGTGATCGCCCGGATCGACGGCGCGTCCGAATCGCTCGTGTCCGCTGCGGCACGGCTCCGCGCGCTGCAGCCCGAGCGCGTTCTGGCCCGCGGCTACGCGATCCTGCGCGACGCGAAGGGCCGCATCGTCACCGGCGCTTCCGGCCTGCGCGCCGGAGACCGGCTGGACGCGGACGTGCGCGACGGCAAGATCATCACGCGCGTGCTCGGCACCGAGGCGCGACCGGCACCGGAGAACGACGATGGCGAAGAAGAAGAGCAGCGACCCGACGGCAATCGCCAGCTTGAGATTTGGTGAAGCGCGCGCGCGCCTCGATGAGATCCTCGCCGAACTCGAGTCGAACGAGGTCGACATCGACGACCTGGCCGAACGGGTGAAGGAAGCGGCCGCGCTGATCCGCGTCCTGAACGAGAAGCTGACTCGGACCCGCGCCGAGGTCGAGCAGGTGGTGACGGAGTTGAAAGCTGCGGCCCCGAAGACGGATGACGCCGGATCCGGCGGCGACGGCTGAGGTGCAAGAAAGGCGCCGGCCACCGGGGGGGTGCACATCCCGGTGACCGGCGGCCAAACCGCGGCGGTCGACGCTCGACCGCCTCGGGCGTCAGCTCTGGACCTTGATCTCCACGCTCTGCGCGCGCGCGCTGTCCGACTTCGGCAGCGTCACTTCGAGCACGCCGTTCTTGTAGACCGCGGTCGCCTTGTTCCCGACGACCTCGACCGGGAGCGGGACGACGCGCGAGAACGCGCCGTAGCGGCATTCGAATCGGGCGAACTCCTTGCCGTTCTCGGAGTGCTCCGCCTTTTTCTCGCCAGTGAGGATCAGGTGGTCGCGCTCGACGGTCAGTTTGACGTCCTTCGCGTCGAGCCCGGGCAGCTCGGCCCGCACGGCGATCGCGTCGCCGCGGTCGACGACGTCGACCTCCGGGACGAAAGCGACCGCGTCGCGAGCGCCGGCGGCCCGGACGGGGGCGCCCAACAGCGAGTGCACCATGCGGTCGAACTCTTCGTGCAGATTGTCGAACGGGGTGCGGATCGCGGTGGCCCGCCAAGGCATGAGTCTCATCGTGTTTCTCCTGTCCATCGACTTGGAAGTGGGGCGCGACGAGTCTCGTCGCGCGACGGCGGGGTGAGAGCGATCGTCGTGCCGACGCAGGACGGCGCGCAGGACGGCATTTGAAGCGCATCCGCGGCGCGATCCGGGCAAACTGTCGCAGCGCGACGCGTCAGGATTCCGCGATCGCGGAATCCGGTACGCACGTGTGCGGACTCGCGGCCCCGTGCCGCACGGGCGGCACGCTCGATGCGCGATGGGACGCGTGGAGGACGATCGCCATGGCAGCGTTCACTTCGATCCTGTTCCCGACGGACTTCTCTGAAGACTCGCGCAACGCCCTCGCCGGGGCCGTGGCTCTCGCGAGGTCGGCGAAGTCGAAGATCCGCGCGATCCACGTCGTGCCGCCCCCCGCGGGCGATGCGGAGGTCGCGCGGGCGCAGGACCAGCTCGACCGCGCCGTCCCGCGCGAGCTCGACGACGTGGTCGTGGAGCGGAAGGTGGTGCACTCCGCCGCGCCGGACATCGGCATCCTCGACGCGGCGCGCGATGCCGCGTCCGACCTGATCGTGCTCGCGACGCACGGGCACCGCGGGATCAAGCACGCGCTGCTCGGCAGCGTGGCCGAGCGCGTGGTGCAGCTCGCGCCATGCGCGGTGATGTCGATCCGCCACGGCTCTCGTGCGCCGGACCCGGCGCGGCGTTCACGAATCCTGTGCGCCGTCGATTTCTCCGAGCCGTCGAAGCACGCGCTCGAGGTCGCGGTCGATCTCGCGAAGCAGACCTCCGCGGAGCTGATCGCGCTCCACGTGGTCGAGCCGGTGATCTACCCGGTCGAGTACGGGATGGTGGCGGTGTCGGTTGCCGAGCTCGAGCGCGGCGCGCTCACGCGCGCACGGACCGAGCTGAACCGGCTGGTGACGGCGGCCGTGAAGGATGCGGTCCGGGCGCGTGCGTGCGTCGAGTCCGGCGCCGCGTTCGAGAGGATCTGCGACCGCGCACGCGCCGACGACTGCGACCTCATCGTGGTCGCGACGCACGGGCTCACCGGGCTGAAGCACCTCCTGATCGGAAGCACCGCGGAGCGTGTCGTGCGATCCGCCGATCGACCGGTCCTGACGGTGAAGGGACCCGCCGCGTCGAAGGCTTGAGCCGCTCCGGTGGCATCCGAAGTGCTCGTTTCTCCGAACGACCCGGCGAGCTGCGGAAGATGCCGCGCTCAACGGGAAGCGCTCCCCGCCTCGACGGCGGCCGGTGCGAAATCTCGGGAGGAGACGAAATGGGCGAGCACGATCGTGCCGGCGGTCCGGGCGACGCGAACTCTCCGCCGGAGGAGCGGCGCGCGTTCCTGGGAGGGGCGTCGAACGTCGCGATGATGGTGGGGTTGGCGGCCGGCTACGGCGGACTCGCGGCGTTCGCGGTTCGCTACCTGTTCCCGGCCAAGGACGCGCCGAAGCAGTGGGTATACGTGGCGCCGGTCGACGAGATCGCGAGCGGTCATGCGCGCCCGTTCGTGACCCCGAGCGGAGCGCGGGTGGCGATCGCGCGGGTGAAGGAGGGGAGCACGGCGGACGCATTCATCGCGTTGTCGTCGACGTGTCCCCATCTGGGGTGCCAGGTGCATTGGGAGGCACCGGTCGGCCGGTTCGTCTGCCCGTGTCACAACGGCCAGTTCGACTCGAACGGCAAAGCGCTCGCGGGTCCGCCGGCCGCCGCGGGCCAGTCGCTCCTCCGCTTCCCGCTCCGCGTGGAGAACGGACTCTTGTTCCTCGAGGCTCCGATCGAAAAGCTCGCGGCCGTCGAGACGCTCGATTCCGACGGCGGTCTCGGGCACGACCCGTGTCTCGCGCAGCGACCGCGCGCGGGCTGGACGGGCTGAGCGATGCTCGGCGCGATCGGACGCTGGTTCGGCGAGCGACTCCCGGTCTCGAGCGATCAGCTGCGCGAGCTGACCAACGAGCCGGTGCCCCGTCACCTCAAGAGCTGGTGGTGGTGTCTCGGTGGGACGCCCGCGTACTTGTTCGTCGTGCAGATCGTCACGGGGATCCTGCTCGCGTTCTACTACGAGCCCTCGCCGAAGACCGCGTACGCGTCGGTCCGCTTCATCACCGAGGAAGCGGCGTACGGCTGGTACCTGCGCTCCGTGCACAAGTGGGCGGCGACGCTGATGATCGCTGCCGTGATCCTGCATCAGATGCGGGTGTTCTTCACCGGGGCATATCGCAAGCCGCGCGAGATCAACTGGCTGATCGGGATGTGCCTGCTCGTGTGCACGCTGAGCGTGGGCTTCACGGGGTACAGCCTCGTCTACGAGCAGCTCTCCTACTGGGGAGCGACGGTCGGGGCCAACATCGCGAACACGGTCCCCGGAGTCGGCCCGGTCGTGAAGCAGTTGATGCTCGGAGGCGACGAGTACAACGAGCGCACGCTGTCGCGCTTCTTCATGATCCACGCGGCGGTGCTGCCGGTGCTGATGGTCATCCTGCTGTTCGTGCACATCACGGTCATCCGACTGCAGGGGGTCACCGAGCTCAAGTTCGAAGGCGAGTCGGACCGCGAGCCGAAGTACTTCAACTTCTTCCCCGATCACTTCCTCAGCGAGCTGACCATCGGGCTGGTCCTGATGATCGGACTGTCCGCGCTCGCGGTGACGCTGCCGGCGACGATGGGTCCGCCGGCGGACCCGCTGACGACTCCGGAGGTGATCAAGCCGGAGTGGTTCTTCTACGTGGCTTTCCGTTGGCTCAAGCTCTTCTCCGGCACCGCAGCCGTGCTGAGCATGGGCTTCGTCGTGTTCTTGATGTTCGCCTGGCCCTTCATCGACGCCGCGATCCGGCGGCGTTCGAAGGCGAGCGAGGCGAGCGTCTGGGTCGGACTCTTGGCCGCCTGCGCGATCATCGCGCTCACGGTCTGGGAAGCGGTGGTGGAGCACTGAGACCATGTCCTTGAACGCGAAACGCATCGTGATCGCGCTGTTGTCGACGGCCTTCGTGCTGTCCCTCGTCTTCGTGCAGTACCAGGAGGTCACGCGCAAGCGGCGCGAGGCGGGGCTCTCCGGTCCCCACGTGATCGTGCCGGATTCCTCGAAGAGCTGCGTCGAGTGCCACACACAGCTGAGCCCGGGCGTCGTCGAGCACTGGAAGAACAGCACGCACGCCGAGAAGGGGGTGGGCTGCTTCGAGTGCCATGAAGCGAAGGAAGGCGACGTCGACGCCTTCAAGCACTACGGGATGTCGATCGCGACCGTGGCGACGCCGCGCGATTGCGCGAGGTGTCATCCCTCCGTGGCGGAAGAGTTCGCCGCGAGCCACCACGCGGCGGCCGGCAACATCCTCGCGTCGCTCGACAACCGGCTCGCCGAGGTCGCGGAGGGCGCTCGCGTGAACTTCAACCCTCACGCGCCGACGCCCGGCCGACCCGAGATCACGCAGGTGGTCGGGGGCGCGAGCGCGTTTCTCGGCTGCAAGCAGTGCCACGGCAGCCTGGTCGCGTTGAAGGGCACCGACGGCAATCCGATCACAGTGCGCGAACTGAAACCCGATGGGGCGACCGGCCAGCCGACGAATCTCGATGCGGTGGCGAAGATCGCGCGCAACGCCGACGGCAAGCCGATCTACGACGCGTCGACTTGGCCCAACACCGGGATCGGCCGCATCAACCTCGACGGCACGCTCGGCTCGTGCTCCGCCTGCCACAGCCGGCACGACTTCTCACCGCGGCGCGCGCGCCAGCCCGAGAGCTGCGGCAAGTGCCACATGGGTCCGGACCATCCGCAGAAGGAGATCTACGAAGAGTCGAAGCACGGCATCGCCTTCCGCGACCTGAAGGACGAGATGAACCTCGACGCGAAGAAGTGGGTGCTCGGCGAGGACTACTCGGCGGCGCCGACGTGCGCGACCTGCCACATGTCCGCGAACACGCGCAACGGCGGCAAGATCACCCACGACCCCGGCGAGAGGATCTCGTGGACCAATCGGCCGCCGATCAGCCAGGTCATGGACACCGACCTGAACCACAAGGTGGTGACCGAGGTCGACCCCGAGAAGCGCCGCGCGCAGATCACCGACACCTGGCAGCAGAAGCGCGAGCGGATGAAGGAAGTCTGCCTGCACTGCCACACGTCGGACTACGTGAACGGCTTCTACAAGCAGTACGACGACCTCGTGGTGCTCTTCAACGAGAAGTTCGCGAAGCCCGGCACCGCGATCATGAAGGCGCTGCGCGACCAGAAGCTGATCACGCCGCCGGAGTTCGACGAGCAGGTCGAATGGACTTGGTACCTGCTGTGGCACCACGAGGGCCGGCGCGCTCGTCACGGCGCGTCGATGATGGGACCGGACTACACGCACTGGCACGGCATGTTCGAGGTCGCCCAGCGCTGGTACCGGGACTTCATCCCCGAGGTGCGCGAGATCCTCGAGCACGCGTCGAAGGACGGTCACGCGACCGAGGCCGCCGCGGTGGCGAAAGTCGTCGACGAGATCATGGCGCGCCCGGAGCATCGCTGGGAAGCCGAAGCGGCCGCGACGGGAGGCGGCAAGTGACCCGCATCGATCGCCGCGGATTCCTGGGCCGCATCGCCGCCGGCGGAGCCGGGATCGCGGCGTTCTCGGCGGACGACGTCGCGCGAGCGCGAACGCTTGCCGAGGAGAGCGCGAACGCCGGCGGCTTCGACCCGTCGACGCTCGATTGGAAGAAGGCGCCGTGCCGCTTCTGCGGGACCGGATGCGGCGTCGAGGTCGGCGTCGCCAGGGGCCGTGTGCGCGCAGTGCGCGGCGACGTGAAGGCGCCCGTCAACAAGGGCCTCTTGTGCGTGAAGGGCTACCACCTTCCGGGCCTGCTCTACGGAGAGGACCGGCTGCAGTATCCGCAGCGGCGCAAGCCCGACGGCTCGCTCGAACGGATCTCGTGGGACGCCGCGATCGCGTTGATCGCGGAGCAATACCGGCGCGCGCTCGACGAGCACGGCCCGAAGTCGGTCGGCGTCTACGGCTCGGGTCAGTGGACCGTGTTCGACGGATACGCCGCGCTCAAGTGGGTGAAGGCCGGCTTGAAGAGCAACAACATCGATCCGAACGCGCGGCTGTGCATGGCCTCCGCGATCGCCGGCTTCATGACGCAGTTCGGCTCGGATGAGCCGATGGGGTGCTACGACGACTTCGAACTCGGCGAGGACTTCGTGCTGTGGGGCGCGAACATGGCCGAGATGCACCCGGTCTTGTTCAGCCGCATCCTCGAGCGCAAGCGTCAGGAACCGAGCGTCCGCATCGTCGACATCGGAACGCGCCGCACGCCGACCAGCGACCATGCCGACCTGTTCGTCCAGTTCCGCCCCGGAACCGACCTCGCGCTCGCGAACGGGATCCTGCACCTGCTCGTGAAGGAGGGACGGGTCGCCGACCAATTCGTGAAAGAGAACGTGACGTTCATGCGCGGCGTCGAGGACCCCGCGAAGATCGGCTACGGCTGCTTCGACGACCAGAAGGACAAGTACACGTTCAAGGACGAGGGCAAGCCGGCGTCGCTCGAAGAGCTGACCAAGTTCCTCGAGGACTACGCGCCGGAACGCGTGGCCGAAATCACGGGTGTTCCCGAAGCGACGATCCGCGCGCTCGCGCAGCTCTACGGCGCGTCCGGTCGCAACACGGTCAGCCTGTGGTGCATGGGCGTGAACCAGCACGTGCGCGGTACGTGGATGAACAACCTGATCACGGACCTGCACCTGATCACCGGCAAGATCTGCAAGCCGGGGTCGAACCCGTTCAGCCTCACGGGGCAGCCGTCCGCATGCGGCACCGCGCGCGAGGTCGGCACGACGTGCGACCGCCTCCCGGCCGACATGAGCGTGACCGACCCCGAGCATCGGAAGACCGCGGAGGAGATCTGGGGAGTTCCCGCCGGCACGATCTCGGCGGAGGTCGGCTACCACGCGGTCGATCTGTTCCGCGCGTTCATGCGCGGCGACGTGAAGGTGCTTTGGGTGCAGACGACGAACCCATGGGTCACCATCCCGAACCTGCATCGGATCGATCGCAAGCCGGGCGACGGGCGCTTCCTGATCGTCAGCGACATCTACCCGACGCCGACGACCGACGTCGCCGACCTGATCCTCCCGTCCGCCGCTTGGGTCGAGCGCGAAGGGATCTTCGGCAACTCGGAACGCCGCACGCAGCACTGGGAGAAGATGGTCGATCCTCCGGGGGAAGCGCGCGAGGACGCCTGGCAAGTCATGCAGGTGGCGAAGCGCATGGGGATGGGCAGCCTGTTCCCGTGGCCCGAGGACGACTGGCACCGGCCGATGTTCGAGGAGTACCGCAAGTTCGGCCTCGGCCACGGCAAGGACCTCGCGAGCTACGAGCAGCTGAAGTCCGAACGCGGCATGCGCTGGCCCGTCGTCGACGGCAAAGAGACGCGCTACCGCTACACGGCCGGCTTCGACCCGTACGTGAAGAAGACGAAGGGCGCCCACTTCTACAAGGCGAAGAAGTACGGCGAGAAAGCGGCGTTCTGGATCCGGCCGTTCCACCCGCCCGCCGAGTCGCCCGACGCAGAGTTTCCGTTCTGGCTGTGCACGGGTCGAGTGCTCGAGCACTGGCACACCGGCTCGATGACGCGCCGCATTCCGCAACTCCACCAAGCGGTGCCGCACTCCTACGTGGAAATGAATGCGGCCGACGCCTCCCTGCTCTCGCTGCAGCGTGGCGACCTCGTGCGGATCAAGTCGCGTCGCGGCGAGGTGGTGCTGACGGTCGAGATCGACGGCCGCGGAAAGCCTCCGCGCGGTGTGCTGTTCGTGCCGTTCTTCGACGAGTCGATCCGGATCAACCTCGTGACGCTCGACGCGATGGACTGCATCTCGAAGCAGCCGGACTTCAAGAAGTGCGCCGTCCGCGTGGAGCGCGCATGAGGCTCGGCGTCGCCGCGTTCGTGATCGCCTTCGTCGTCGCCGCCTGCGATCGCGGCGGCGACGATCGTGGAGTCCCAGTGCCCGGACGGTCCGGAGCCACGAAGACCGCGGCGCTTGCCCGGGCCGAGCGCCGGATGTACGACGGCGCGCCGCCGGTCATTCCTCACGGCGAGCTCGGCGCCGCCTGCACCGCGTGCCATGACGTGCGCGGGGTCGCGGTCGAGGGGCTCGGGTTTGCGCCGCCGTCGCCGCACGAGATCACGGCCGGGTTGTCCGCGACCAGCCGTTGCCGGCAGTGTCACGTCCCGCGGCAGACCGATCAGCTGTTCCGGCGGAACTCGTTTGCCGGCGCACCCCAGGACCTCCGGTCGGGCCCACGGCTGCACCCCCTCGCGCCGCCGGTGATCCCGCATCCCGTCTTCATGCGGGAGAACTGCGGAGCCTGCCACGACGGCCCCGCCGCGCGCGAGGAAGTCCGCTGCTCGCATCCAGAACGGACCCGCTGCCTCCAGTGCCACGCCGCGCAAGTGACGGGTGCGAGGTTCACGCGCCCCTGACCCCGGCCCCCGACCGACCCTTCGGCAAACTCGTTGCTCCGGACCGGCTTGAACGGAGGTCCAGCCAAATGGGAACGTCGATCAACGATTCCAAGGGGAACGGTTCGCGTTCCGCAGGGGAGAATCTCCCAGTCGCGCCCGGAACGGGGTCCGAACCGCGGGCCCCGGGACGTGTCGCGGATCCTTCGGGAGGCTCGGCTCCGACCGTGGCCCGCAATCGAACTCAACTGAAGGGGCGTCGCGTGCTCGTGGTCGACGACGAGCTCGCGATCCGCCGCGCGCTCCAGGTGCGCTTCGGCGACGAAGGGGCTCTCACCGATGCCGCGGAGGACGTGGCCGCCGCCAAGCGGAAGCTGGCCGAGAAGACGTACGACTTGATCGTCCTGGACCACCGGCTGCCGGACGGCACGGGGATGGCGCTGCTCCAGGAGTCGATGTCGTCCGGGTTCCCCGGCGAGATCGTGATGATGACCGCCTACTCGTCGACGGAGGATGCGGTCCGCGCGATGAAGATCGGCGCCGCCGACTACGTGATGAAGCCATTCGATCTCGACGAGATGGTTCTCGTCTGCGAGCGCGCTCTCGAGCAGCGACGGCTTCGCACGGAGGTGAAGCGCCTCCAGTCGCGCGAGGCCGCCGGCGCCCGGGTGTCCGAACTGGTCGGCCGCAGCGCGGCGATGTCGGAGCTGCGCGGACTCGTCGAGCGAGTGGCCGGGAGCGGCGCGCGCAACATCCTGCTCCGCGGCGAGAGCGGCACGGGGAAGGAGCTGGTCGCGCGCGCGATCCACTTCGCGAGCCCAGAAGCCGACCGTCCGTTCATGAACATCACGTGCACCGCGCTGCCGGAGACGTTGCTCGAGAGCGAATTGTTCGGGCACGAGAGAGGCGCGTTCACGGACGCGAAGACCGGCAAAGCCGGACTGTTCGAACAGGCAGAGGGCGGCACGATCTTCCTGGACGAGATCGGCGACATGCCGATGTCTCTGCAGGCGAAGCTCCTCAGGTTCCTCGAGTCGAAGCAGTTCCGCCGCGTCGGCGGACTCGCCGATATCTCGATCGACGTCCGCATCGTGGCCGCGACCAACGCGAACCTCGAGGAGGCGATCCAGGCCGGACGCTTCCGGCGCGATCTCTTCTATCGCCTGAACGTGATCCCCATCGACATCCCGCCGCTGCGCGAACGCCCGGAGGACATCCCGGACCTGGTCGATCTGTTTGCATCTCGTTTCGCGGCGGAGTTGAAGCGACCGGTGCGCCGGTTCTCGGACCGTGCGATGGAGCTCATGCGCCGCCACGACTGGCCGGGCAACGTCCGAGAACTCCGCAATGCCGTCGAGCGGGCCGTGTTGCTCGGGACCGGGGCGGAGCTGTCCGATCACGACCTCCCGGCCTTGCTGCGCGCCCCGAAGTCGCCGCGACCCGAGCCCACGATGAGTGAGCCCGCCTCGAGCGCTGAGCCGAAACCAGCGGCCACGCCGGAGCCGGCGCCCGCGCAGGCTCCGGTCGCACTTGCGCACCCATTCACGCTTCCGGGCGACGGAGTCGTGCTCGACGACGTGTTGAAGGACTTGCTGGACCAGGCGCTCGAGCGGAGCGCGGGCAACAAGAGCCGCGCGGCGAACCTGCTCGGCATCCACAGGGACCAGGTGCGGTACTGGGTGAAGAAGTACGAACTGACCCGTTGGATCCGCACTCGCACATCGGCTTCCGGCGATGCCGGCGACGATGCAGAAAGCTGAGATGACCCAGTCTTCGGTCTCGACCTCCGAGGGGGCCAGCGACCAGCTTTCAATCCTCGTCGCGGACGCGAACGAAGACTTCGCGATGAACGTCGCGGAGTTGGTGCGACTGCAGCGGATCGAGCCGGTCGTCGTTCGTTCGGCCGTGGAAGCACTTCGCGCGCTCGAGCGTCGGGAGTTCGACGTCGCGGTGGTGGACCATCGGTTGCCGGATGGGACGGGCACCGATTTCCTCGTCGGAGCGCGTGCGCGCAACGGGGATCTCGTGACGATCATCGTCACCGCGTACGCGTCGCTCGACAACACGGTCGCGGCGCTGAACGAAGGCGCGTTCGCGCTCGTCACCAAGGACAGCGAACCGGAGCGCTTGCTCGACGCGATCCATCGTGCGACGCAGACAGCCGCGCTGCGCCGTGAGAACCGGCGCCTCCGCGAGATCCAATCCGCGATCCTGGCGGCGCTTCCCGACCAGCTCCTGCTCGTCGACGAGCGACTGAACGTGCGAAACCTGAATCGGCGGCACCCGCTGCTCTGCCGCCCCGACGACGGCCGGCCGCTCCCGCGGCCGCTCGCCGACGTCATCTCGCCGGCGGTGGTGGAGAAGCTCGGCTTCGCCGCGCTGGTCGGAGGCGCCAAGGCGCCGGGCGCGACGTCGAGCGCGACGATCAGCGTGGCCGACCCTGCAAGCGCGAACTCGCGGATCTTCGCCGTCGATTCCGTCCAACTCGCGGCTGCTCCCGAGCGCCTCACGCAGATCCGCATCGTCGAGCTGACCGAGCGGCTCGCGCTCGAGCGGCGATTGTCCGACTCCGAGGCGCTCGCCAAGCTCGGGCGGCTCACCTCGGTCATCGCGCACGAGATGCGCAACCCGATCACGGGGATCCGCGCGCTCTGCCAGGTGCTGCAGCGTCGGTTCGCCGAAGGCGACCCCGACCGGGAGAGCGTCCGCGAGATGCTCTCGCTCACGGACCGCATGGCGGCGACGATCGGCGACCTCCTGAACTACGCCCGGCCGCGTGCTGTCGATGTCGCGCCGGTGGCGCTCGGGGAGCTCGCGGCGGACGTCGTTCGCGAGAGTCGCCGCTGGCCGGCAGCCGAGGCTCGTCACCTCGATCTTCATCTCGCGAACCTCGGGTCGTGCGCGGTGCGAGGCGATCGCGACCGGCTGTTCTCGGCACTGTCCAACCTCGTCGAGAACGCGCTGCACGCCGTCCCCGAAGGCGGCCACGTCGTCTTGCGGGCCATGGCGGACGCACGAAACGCGACCTGCGGCTTCGTCGTGGAGGACGACGGGCCGGGTGTCGATCCTGCCATCGCCGGAAAGCTGTTCGAGCCTTTCGTTACCAAGAAGGCGAAGGGGACGGGCTTGGGGCTGTCGATCGTGAAGCGCATCGTCGAGTCGCACGGCGGGCGCATCTCCGCAGGGAAGTCTGCGTCGCTCGGCGGAGCCGCGTTCACGATGGAGTTGCCGTGCAGGGCGGATTCGTCGAAAGGGGACAGCCCGTCCTGAATCGTCCGCTCGTCGCCTCGATCAGTCGCGTCGCGGCAGCCGGATTCGGATCGTCGCTCCGTGGTCGACCCGGTCGATCAGCTCGATCGTCCCGCCGTGCGCCTGGATCAGCGCGCGGCAGCTCGCGAGCCCGAGCCCTGCGCCATGCGCGCGGGTCGTGAACATCGGCTCGAAGATCCGCGGGGCGATGCCTGCCGGGACGCCGGGGCCGTCGTCGCGAACCTCGATTCGATCGAAACCCTGATCCTCGTCCCACATGACGCGGACGAGTCCGCTCCCCGAACCCGCCGGCGCGCCGGTGATCGCCTGGATGCTGTTGCGCAGCACGTTGACGAGCACACGTTGCAAGAGCGCGGGGTCGGCGAACACGGTCGCTTCGCGGGCGCCGTCCCGCTCGATGCGAATCGACTCGGGCGGATCGAGCGAGCGGATCACGTCGTCCACGATCGCCGCAATCGGAATCCACTGGCGAGTGACGGTCCGCACGCGCGCGTAGTCGACCAGCTGATCGGTGAGCTCGGAGGCTCTGCGCGCCGCGCGCGCAATGCGGTCGAGGTGGTCCCGCAGCTCGGCCGCGACGGACGCGACGGGTGTTTCCGGAGCGAGTCCCTTGAGCGACTCGCGCAGCAAGAACAGGCTCGTGTTCACGACTCCGATCGGGTCTTTCAGCTCGTGGCTCACGCTCGCCGCGAGCTGCGAGATCGTCGCCAGCCGTTCGACCTGCTTCATCCGCTGGATCTTGTCCTCGTGATACGTGTCGAGCATCACGGTCAGCTCGAGCGCGAGGATTCGGTCCACCGCGAGCAGTGAGCGCCGCAGCCTTTCGACGTCTCCCGCCGAGTCTTCGATCGCGACGCCGACGAGATGTTCTCGGACCACGTTGATCGCGAGCGGCATGTAGCGCTGCGGCAACTCGACCTCGACATGTCGACGTCCGATCTGCGCGCGCCGAGCGAGCCACGCCTCGTCGAGCGGGTTCTCGAACAGCCGCGACAACCACGCATCGAGCGAGACTCGCAGGCCCGCGACGCGGGACTCGTTCTTCAGCACGGCGCGTGCGCCCGGATCGGCGAGGATCCGCCCGTAGAAGTCGTCGATGAGCCGCGATCGGACCCGATCCAGTCCCGCCCGCAGCTGCGCGAGCGTGCGAGAGTCGGCTTCGTCGAAGCCGACGAAGCGCATCATCTCCACGGCTCGTTGGTGGGCGTCGGTCATTCGTCGTCGCGGTCGGCCGGTTCGGCTTCGAGCGCCGAAGGCCCCGGAGTCGCACGGCTGGCGGCGGAGCCCGCGGACTTTCTCAAGAGGTTGACCTCGCGAGGGAGGAGTTCTCGCCAGTCACCAGGGCGCATTCGACCGAGCAGGAGCGGTCCGATCTGGACGCGCAAGATGTCGAGCACCGGGAGTCCGAGCCGCGCGAACACGCGGCGCAGATGGCGATTGCGCCCTTCCGACAGCGTGACTTTGAGGATCGACATCTCGCGGAAGCGCTTCACCACCTGCACTCGGGCCGGCGCGGTCTTCCCTTCCGCGAGCCAGACGCCGCGCTGCACCTTGGCGAGAAGCGGACCGTCGGCGCGGCCCTTCACGGAAACGCGGTACGTCTTCGCGACTCCGTATCGCGGGTGCGTCAACCGGTTCGCGAAGTCTCCGTCGTTCGTCAGGATCAGGAGCCCGTGCGACTCTTCGTCGAGACGCCCGACGCAGAACATTCGCTCTCCGGACGGCAGGCGCACGAGGTCGAGCGCCGATGGCTTGCCGCGTTCCGGGCGCGCGGAGCACACGAACCCCTTCGGCTTGTACAGGATCACGTAGTGGTGGGCCTGCTGCTCGACGGGCGCGCCGTCGACGGTGATCTCGTCGACCGCGACGTCCACCTTCGTTCCGGGCCGGTCGACGATCGCGCCGTTCACGCGCACGCGGCGCTCGGCGATGAGGACTTCGCATCGCCGGCGGGAGCCGACTCCGGCGGCCGCGAGCACCTTCTGCAGTCGTTCGTTCATGGGGCGAGGATCCGGTACAGGACGGCGCGAGGCTCGGGTGCGAATCGCACGCGGGTGGCCGGCCCGAGAGAGAACGCGGCGCCGGCCTCGAACCGATCGTCGGGGCGACCCCCGACGGTCACGCGGCCGTTCGCGCAAAACCATGTCTCGCGACGACGCGGCGCGACGTGGAACTCGAGTTCCGCTTCGACGCGTTCGACCGAGAAGCGATCGCATTCCACCACGACGTCGTGCCGCGGCGCGAGTCGTTCCTCGGGCGTCACCGCGCGGGGAGCGACGCGACCGGCGCGTGCCTCGGAGCGAAACGCTCGGCGGGCGGCGTCGAGGTGCAGCTCGCGCCGCGGCTCGCGGTTCCAGTCGAACACGCGAAGCGTGACGTCCTCGGGCTCCTGAACCTCGAGCAGCGTGATCCCCGCGCCGATCGTGTGCAGGGTGCCCGGGGGAACGAAGACCGCGTCCCCGGCGGCGACTCGGAGCTCGGAGAGGTGGACCGAGACGTCGGCGCCCGCCTCGGCATCGGCGAAGAAGCGATCGGAGGAGACCGAGGGGCGCAGGCCGACGCGCACCCACGCTCCGGGCTGCGCGGAAAGGACGATCCAGCACTCGGTCTTCCCGCCGCGACGGCCGAGGGTGCGCGCGGCCGCGTCATCGGGGTGCAACTGCACGGAGAGCGGCGCCGCGGTGTCGATCACCTTCACCTGCAGCGGGAAGCCAGGGGCGTCGACCCACCATTCGCCGATCGCGACGCCTGCGGGCGCGGTGAGGCCGAGCGTGGGGACGCCTCGGCCGCCCCAAGGCCGCTCGACGGGGTTCAAGCGCAGTCGCGTTGTCACGCGCCGCGCTCCCTTTCCGCGCCCGCCATCTCCGCGATCTCGAGCTTGCGCGCCGGTCCGGAGAGTGTCTCCACCGTGCTCACGGTGGCGCCGCGCTCGCTCCGCTTCGATATTCGGAGGTGGTGCTCGGCCGCCTCCGCGACCTGCGCCAGGTGGGTGACGACGAGCAGCTGACGATCGCGCGCGAGGCTGCGCAGCACGCGACCAAGCACGGCGGCGAGTCGCGCGCCGATGCCGGATTCGATCTCGTCGAACACGAGGATCGGCGTGCGCTGCACCGCCGCGACAGCGCTCTCGATCGCGAGCGCGATGCGGGCCGACTCGCCGCCCGACGCGACGTCCTGCAGCGGACGCTCCGCGAGGCCTGGGTTCGCCTGCAGGAGGAAGCGCAGCTCCGACGCGCCGGTCGTCGTCGCCCGTTCGAGGATCGGGCCCGCGCGCTCCGCGACGTCCACCCGGAATCGTGCGCCCGGCATCCCGAGCGCGTGGAGCGCCGACTCGACGGCGGACGAGAGCCGCTTGCCGGCTGTGACGCGCGCACGGTCGAGCGCGGAGGCGGCTTCCGCGAGCGCTCGCTCGGCGCGGAGGACGTCCGCGTCGGCCGAGCCGGCGTCGCGTTCGTCGCTCTCGAGGCGGGCGATCTCGACATCGAGTTCGCAACGGCGTCGGGCGACATCCTCGTCGGTCGGCCCGTACCGATCCAGGATGCGGCGCACGAGTTCGAGCCGCTCGATCGCGCGACTCTTCCGCTCCGGATCGGTCGGGATGCGGTCGCGCGCGGCGCGGAACTCGCGCGCGGCTTCCTCGACGTCGTCGTGCGCGCGCGCGAGCGCGCGTGCGGCGGGTTCGATCAGCTCCGCCGCGCCGCCGGAGTGCTCGCGCGCTCGCTTCAGCAGGCGATCGATCCGCGCGAGGATCGCCTCGTCGTCTTCGTAGAGATCGGCGACGGCGTGATCCGACAGCTCGGCGAGACTTTCGGCCGACGCGAGAACGGAGAGTTCGGACTCGAGCGCGGCGGATTCGCCCGGGGCGACTCCGACCTGGTCGATCTCGTCGCGCTGGAAGCGCAGGTAGTCGAGCGCGCGCCGCCGCTCGCGCTCGCCGGAGGCGAGGCGGTTGCGCGTCGCGGTCGCGTCGCACGCCGCGTCGCGCGCGGCGCGATAGGCGTCGAACAGCGGCACGTGTCCGCCGAACTCGTCGAGGAGCGCGGCGCGCCGTTCGGACTCCGCGAAGCGATGCGCTTCGCCCTGACCGACGACGTCGAAGCAGAGGTCGCCGACGGAGCGGAGCTGCGCGAGTGCAACCAGCCGCCCGTTGGCGCTCGAGCGGCTCCTGCCGTCCGCATGCACGGTGCGCGCGACGACGAGCTCGTCGTCGTCGAGCGGGACGTCCGGCAGGAGTGCCGCGAGAGCGGGCCGCAGGCGCGCGTCGATGCGCAGTCGGGCCGCCACGCGGCACTCGGCGGCGCCGTCCCGGATCCGCGTCTTCTCGGCCCGGCGGCCGCGGACGAGATCGAGCCCTTCGAGGAGGAGGGTCTTGCCGGCGCCGGTCGCCCCCGTGATCGCGTTCAGACCGGAGGCGAACGGGACGCGCACGTGCTTCAGGAGCGCGAGGTTCTCGATCTCCAGCTCGAGCAGCATGGGGCGCGTGTCCGCGGGACCTTCGAGCGCAAAACGAAAGAACCTCCGCGTCGTGGACGACGCGGAGGTCCCGAAGATACTGAGTCGATTCCGGAAATCAGCCGCCGGCGACGGGCGCCTGCGCGTCGGCCGGAGCCGAGTCCGGCATCGCCGGGGTCTCGGACGCGGCGGGAGCGTCGGTCGTGGTGTCGACGACCGCGATCGGCGCGTCGGCCGGGGCCGCCTCGGACTCCGCCGGAGTCGACGGCGCGGCGACCGGCTCCGGCGTCGCGACGGCAACCGCGTCGGTCGACGACGAGTTCATCGCCGTGTGGCCGCAGTGGTTTCCGGTCGGAACTTTGATGTGGAAGCAGGTCGTGCCGTCCTCGCAGCAGCAGCAGCCGATCGGAACGACGTCGATCACCTCGATGAACGGCTTGCCGTCGAAGATGTTCTGCACCACCGCGGTCGCGCGGAAGCGCTGGAATTGCTTCAGGCAGAAGACCGTTTCGATCTGATCGCCCGAGCGACGGTTCACGTAGAGCAGCGGGAAGCTCTCCATGAAGTCCGCCTTGGTCTTCGGATCGCGGCGACCGTCCCACGCGGTGAAGTTCGCGTAGTCGTAGTTGTCGAAGCGCGTGAAGAACGGCTGGTAGATCTCGGACATCCGGGCGAAGCTGCCTTCGAAGCAGAACTTCGTCCACAGATAGGCCTGCGGTTGCGCGATGACTTCATCCAGGTTCGCGCAGCAGCAGGAGACGACCGCATCGTCATCCGCGCGCGCGACGTCGCCGGCGAACGCAAGCCCGCCGGCGAGCGCAATCGCAAACCACTTCGTTGACCGCATTCGAATCCCTCCCTTGCCAAAGTTCGCGTCTTGATCGGTCCTTCGAGCTGCCTCAGCCGGAGCGAATCTCCTCCAGCATTCTTTCCAGCGCGGCGTCGAGCCGCTCCTGGCTCAGGAAGCTCTCGTCCCGAATGCTCTGCTTGATGATCTCGATCCGCTCTGCCCGGGACAAGGGCTGAGCGGGGATTCCGAACAATGCGTCGGAAATGCTCGAGCGATCCAAAGATGAGTCTCCAGGTGTGTGTGCTGCTCGAGGGTGTCGGGCGTGGTGCGTCGGGCGCTCCGGATCGGAGCGTCGACTCGCCCCCTATCGTCGCGATGGGGGGGCCGCTTGAGGCGCGGAGGGAGCCGGCGGGACGAAAAAGTGCAGGCCAGTCTCACCGTAGGTCCGGTGGTCGACTTCAGCGAGTTCGTGAACCTCTGGAGGCGACGTAACCGTCGTGCATTCAAGAACCAACAGCCCGTCGTCCGCGACGATGCGCGCGGCGGCGCGCAACACGCGCGCGAGCATCGCGCGGTGCTCGCCTTCGAAGAGGCGGTAGGGCGGACCCGCGAACACGAGGTCGAACGAGGGCCGCTTCTCGGCCACGTGCGCCGTGACGAACGCTTCCGCATCGCGAGGGTCCACGGTCGCGGCGGCGCCGACGCCGAGGTCGGCGATGGACCGTGCGAGCGCCGTCCTCGCCGCGGGAGATTTCTCCACCAGCACGACCTCGATCGCGCCGCGCGAGACCGCTTCGAGGCCGACCGTGCCCGCGCCGGCGAACAGGTCGAGCACGCGCGCGCCGTGGACGCGCGGCCCGAGAATGTCGAACAGCGAGCGCCGCGCGAGCACTTTCAGTGGGCGCGTGACG
>CAZOLL010000024.1:0-18311 GCA_964580365.1 uncultured Phycisphaeraceae bacterium | reverse complement strand
CGAACGTCCGTGCGGTGAAGCGGCCGCAAGACGTGGTCGGCGCCTTCGCGGCGATCGCGAAGAAGGTGGACGCGCGGCTGCTCCTGATCGGCGACGGGCCGGAACTGCCGGCGTGCCTCGAGCAGGGCAGGCGCCTCGGCATCCAGGATCGCATCACGTCGCTCGGCAACGTCGTCGAGGTGGAGAACGCGATCGCCACCGCCGATCTTCTGCTGCAGCCGAGCGGCTCGGAAGCGTTCGGCCTCGCGCCGCTCGAGGCGATGGCGTGCGGCGTCCCGGTCGTCGGCTACCGCGTCGGCGGGCTGCCGGAAGTCGTGCAGGACGGCGTGTGCGGATGGCTCGTGCCGTTCCGCGACTGCACCGCGCTCGCCGAGCGCGCCGTCGCGATCCTCTCCGATGACGCGCTGCGGCGCTCGATGGGGGAGGCGGGGCGCCGCATCGCAGTCGAACGGTTCTCCGTCGAGAGCGCCGTGCGACAGCACGAGCGCATCTATCGCGAGACGATCGCGCGCTCGTGATGCGGCGCAGCGTCTACCTCGACCACAACGCCACGACGCCGCTCTCGCGCGTCGCGCTGCGCGCGATGTGGCCGCACCTCTTCCGCTTTACCGCGAACCCGTCGAGCGTGCACGCCGACGGTCGCGCCGCGCGCGCCGCGCTCGACGCCGCGCGAGCGACGATCGCGAAGTGCCTGCGCGCGCGCCCCGACGAGATCGTGTTCACGTCGGGCGGCACGGAGTCGAACGACCTCGCCGTCCTGGGAGCGGCTGCCGATGCGCGGGTCGTGACGAGCGCCCTCGAACATCCGTGCGTGCTCCGCGCGGCGGAGCGTCGCGCCGGACCGGGACGCACGCCGATCCTCGTCCGACCGGAGGCCGACGGCCGCATCGATGCGAACCGTGTCGGTGACGCGCTCGCACTCGGCGGAGACGTCTCACACCTCGTGTCGATTCAGCTCGCGAACCACGAGCTCGGCACGATCCAACCCGTGCGCGAGATCGCCAGGATCGCGCGCGAGCGGCGAGCCGTCGTCCACTGCGACGCCGTGCAGGCGTTCGGCAAGATCGACGTCGACGTCGAGTCGCTCGGCGTGGACCTGCTCTCGATCTCGGCGCACAAGTTCGGCGGACCGACCGGAATCGGAGCGTTGTTCGTGCGGCGAGCGACGCGCGTCGCGCCGCTTCTTGCGGGTGGATCTCAGGAGTTCGGTCTTCGTCCGGGAACCGTTCCCGTTGCGCTCGCTGCGGGCTTCGCCGCCGCGGCCTCCGACGCGTGCGCGCACCTTGAAGAGACCGACGTGAAGCTGCGCGCCCTGCGCCGGCTGCTGCTCGATCGTCTCACGGCGCGCGTTCCCGACGCCGTCGTGTTGAGTTGCGCCGCGTCGACGCTCCAAAACACCGTCAACGTCGCGTTTCCGGGCGCGGATCGTGAAGCACTGCTCATCGGGCTCGACCTCGCGGGCATCCGCGTCTCCGCCGGCGCGGCGTGCGCGAGCGGCGCCGTCGAGCCGTCACCCGTGCTGCGCGCGCTGCCGATCGACGATGCACTCGCGCGATCCGCGATCCGCATCAGCGCGTCGCGCGAGAACGACGAACGCGACGTGAATGCACTCATCAACGCTCTCGTCGAGCTCGTTCCGCGCGCGCGCGCGGCGCGCTGATTTTTTTCCGTTCTCAAAATCCCCACAAGCGCTTCGCGATGCGCTCCTAGTTCGCGCCGCTCTTTTCACCGCTTCTCCCCGACGATCGGTGACTCGTTGACAGGTTTTGAAGACGGGTGGTACATACGCGCCGCTCTCTCGTCGTGAGGTCGAGAGCGTCCTGCTCCGCGCGCGAGCCGACTCGGCAACGGAACGATGCGCCGCGGGACCCTTTCGTCGGTGAGCGAGAGAGCGGCGGTCGTTTCCTCGACAAGTCCGTGGTGAGTTCGATCGGCGGTGGCTCCTCCGACGGAGCCAGAGCTTAGGGGGTCTGCATGCATCCGGGGGGACAAGAGACCAAGAGCGACGCGTTCCTGGTGCACGTGCGCGAGCTCGTCTCCGCGCAGCAGTACGACACCTGGTTCCGCGCCGTCTCGCTGCACGTCGAGGCCGACGGCGGCCTCGTCCTGCTCGTGCCGAACAAGTTCGTGCGCGACTGGGTGTCGAGCTACTACTCCGACGTCCTCGCGCAGGCCGTGCGCCGCTCGTTCGGCGAGGCACGCTCGGTCACGATCGCCGTCGATCCGAACGCTCCGCCGCTCAAGGTCGCCGTCGCGCCGGAGGCCGGCGCGGAGCCCGAGCTCCCCGAAGGGCCGGAGTCGCCCGAACCGGGCGCACAGCCGCTGCCGCGCGTCGAGACCGGCTCGCTCGACTCGGACACAGTCCTTCACGACCAGTACACCTTCGAGAACTACGTGGTCGGCGCGGGCAACCGCTTCGCGTTCGCCGCCGCGACCGCCGTCGCCGAGGCGCCGGGAAAGAACTACAACCCGTTCTTCCTCCACGGCTCGGTCGGTCTCGGCAAGACGCACCTGCTCCAGGCGATCTGCCACCAGATCCTGCGCACGCGCCCGAACAGCCGCATCCTCTACCTGTCGTGCGAATCGTTCATTAACCAGTTCATCGAGGCGCTCGAGAACCGCGACGTGGCGGCCTTCCGGCAGAAGTACCGCAACGTCGACGTCCTCCTGGTCGACGACATCCAGTTCCTCGCCAACAAGGAGCGCACGCAGGAGGAGTTCTTCCACACCTTCAACACCATCTACAACCTCGGCAACCAGATCGTCTTGTCGAGCGACGCCCCGCCGAAAGAGATCCCCACGCTGCAGGAGCGCCTTGTCTCGCGCTTCAAGATGGGGCTCGTCGTCGAGATGGCGCCGCCGGACTTCGAGACGCGCGTCGCGATCCTGAAGCGCAAGGCACGCATGCGCGAGATGGACCTGCCCGACGAGGTCGCGCACTTCCTGGCCGAACACGTCTCGACCAACATCCGCGAGCTCGAGGGCGCCGTGGTGCGCGTGCTCGGTTACGCATCGCTCGAAGGTCGCCCGCTCGACATCGAGGTCGCGCGCGACGCGATGCGCGACGGCGCGGTGTCGCGTTCGAACGCGATCACGATCAACGACGTGATCCGCGTCGTGACGGACTACTTCAGCGTGAAGTTGCCCGATCTTCAGTCGAAGCGTCGCACCCAGTCGATCGCGTTTCCACGCCAGATCTGCATGTTTCTCGCGCGCGAGAACACCGACCTCTCGCTCAGCGAGATTGGCGGCTACTTCGGCGGCCGCGATCACACGACGGTGCTGTACGCGATCGAGAAGATCCGCGAAGACGCCGCGAACGACGCGTCGCTCGCCGAGTTGTTGCGCCGCCTCACGACCGGGATTCGTTCATGACCGCTCCGCCGCGGAGTTCGTGCGACCCCACAGGTCGTGGTCGCGAGCGACGGATTCCCGTGGGGCGTTCACCGACTCGTCGTTGAATCCGATCGCACTCGCGCGCGCGAGTCCCCATCGGTCACCAGCGCGTTTCGATCTTCGGTCGGCGACTGGGTTCTTCTGGGGGGATCGTGCAGAACTTCGCACGACGGACGGGCGTCCGAACCCCCGCTTCGTTCCGTGCTTCGGAAGCGTCGCGGCGCGTTCTCCACGAATCGCCTCGGCTTCCTGCTGTGATGAGTCATTCATATAATCTTCCTCTCCTCCGGAAGACTGAATCCTCAACGAGAGCGACGGGAGCACCATGAAGATCGTTTGCCAACGCGATGACCTCGCGCGCGTCGTGGCCGTCGCCGCGGGAGTCGCGCCGTCCAGAGCGACGCGACCGATCCTCTGCGGCGTGAAGATCACCGCCACCAAGAAGGGAACGACGCTGCTCGCAACCGATCTCGAGGTGTCCGCGGGCGTCCGCCTGCAGGAAGCGATCGTCCAGAAGGAAGGCCAGACGGTCGTCACGGCGTCGACGCTGCTCGAGATCCTGCGCTCGATCGAGGCGTCCGAGGTCACGCTTCACGCCGAAGGCCGCACCTGCCACATCCGCTCCGAAGACGCCGAATACAAGCTGGTGACCGAGGACCCCGAGGAGTTCCCCGAGGTCGATCCGGTGCCAACCAGCGGCGTCAGCGTGCCGCGGACGTTCGTGGAGGAGATGTTCGCGCGGACCGCGTACGCTGCCGCGCGCGACGTCGGCCGCTACGCGATCAACGGCATCCTCGTCGAGCTCGGCGACAAGCGGCTGCGCTTCGTCACGACCGACGGCCGCCGCATGGCGATCTGCACACGGGACCTCCCGGATGCCGACCACAAGATCAAGGGAGCGATCGTCCCGGTGAAAGGCCTCGCGGAAGCGCTGCGCGCCTCGGAAGGCGCGGCGTCGATCCGCCTCACCGTGGAAGAGAACCGCGTGATCCTCTCGTCGGACTTCGCCGACGTCATCACGAAGCCGGTCCAGGGCGAGTTCCCGGACTACCAGGGCGTGATCCCGCAGGAGAAGAAGGGGACGGCCCACGTCGAGCGCGACACGCTCCTGAGCGCGATCCGCAAGGTCTCCGTGCTGCGCGCCGAGGACACCGCCTCCAGCTCGGTCCGCTTCGAGATCGACGGCTCGCACATCCAGATCACGTCGGAGGTCGAGGGCCGCGGCAAGGCCGAGACCAAGGTCGCCGCGAAGGTCGAAGGCCTCCCGAAGTACAAGGTCCACTTCAACCCCGACTTCCTGCAGGAGCACCTGAAACCGCTGCCCTCGCAATCGGTGCAGTTCGAGTACCGTGACGAGAACAGCGCCGGGCTGTTCCGGCTCGCGGGAGGCTCGGACCTGTACCTCGTGATGCCGATCACGACGAGCTGAGCGCGGCGTGCGCGGCGGCGAACCGGTCCGGATCGGAAAGCTCATCCCGGACCTCCTGTCTCGACGCGGTTTGAACGGAAACCTCCAGCTGCAGGAGGCCCGTCGCGGCGTGGCGGAGGTCGCGGGGCCGAAGCTCGCGACGCGAATGCAGGTGACGGCGCTGCGCGGCGGTGAAGTGACGATCGAAGTCGACTCCGCCGCGTTGTGTTACGAGATGCGAGGGTTTCTCGGGGCGCGGGTGCTCGACGAGCTGCGCAAGCGGCCGGCGACGGCGTTCGTGAGCAAACTGAAGTTCAAGGTCGGGTCCGCGAGAGAGGACGTCTGAAACCGTGAGCGAAACACAGCCAGCACCCGGCAGCGCGCCCGAGTACGACGCGTCATCGATCCAGGTCCTCGAAGGCCTCGAAGGCGTTCGCAAGCGACCGGCG
Source organism: uncultured Phycisphaeraceae bacterium (assembly GCA_964580365.1). Lineage (GTDB taxonomy): Bacteria > Planctomycetota > B15-G4 > B15-G4 > JADJEK01 > CAZBOK01. The sequence continues at coordinate 13,058 of CAZOLL010000024.1, read as the reverse complement.
ATGTACATCGGCGACACCACGGTCGGCGGTCTCCACCACCTCGTGTTCGAGATCGTCGACAACTCCATCGACGAAGCGCTCGCCGGCCACTGCAGCAAGATCGACGTCACGCTCCATGCCGACGGCACTGCGTCGGTCGTGGACGACGGTCGCGGCATCCCGACCGAAGTGCACGCGAAGCAGAAGGTCTCGAGCCTCGAGGTCGTGTTCACGGTGCTCCACGCGGGCGGCAAGTTCGACCGCAAGAGTTACAAGGTCTCGGGCGGTCTGCACGGCGTCGGCGCCTCGGTCGTGAACGCGTTGTCGGAGTGGCTCGAGGTCGAGATCCACCGGAAGGGCCGCATCCACACCCAGCGCTACGAGCGCGGCAAGCCGACCACGGCCGTGCGCGAGCTCGGTCCCACCACCACGCACGGCACCCGTGTGCGCTTCCGGCCCGACGCAAAGATCTTCGACACCACGGAGTTCTCGTTCGAAGTGCTCGCGAAGCGCTTGCGCGAGGTCTCGTTCCTGATGGGCGCCACCGGGCTCGAGATCACGATCACTGACGAGCGGAAGAACCGCACCGAGTCGTTCAAGCACCCGGAAGGTCTGAAGACGTTCGTCGAGCTGTTGAACGTCAACAAGGGCACGGTCCACTCCGAGGTCATCTACTTCAAACGTTCCGCGCCCGCGCCCGACGACAAGGAGAGCGGCGGCATCGAGCTCGAAGTCGCGCTGCAGTGGAACGACTCGTACGTCGAGAACATCTTCACCTTCGTCAACAACATCAACACGATCGAAGGCGGCACGCACCTGTCCGGCTTCCGCGCCGCGCTGACGCGCGCGGTCAACAACTACGCGAAGAAGCAGGGGCTCGCGAAGGAAGACGAGCAGCCGGAAGGCGAGGACATCCGCGACGGCCTCGCCGCCGTCCTTTCGCTGCGCATCGGCGACCCTCAGTTCGAGAGCCAGACCAAGATCAAGCTCGGCAACCGCGAGGTGCAGGGCCAGGTCGAAGCAATCGTCGGCGACGCGCTCGTCACCTACTTCGAGGAGCACCCGTCGACCGCGAAGGCGATCGTCGCCCGCGCGCTGAACGCGATGCGCGCGCGCGAGGCGGCCCGCCGCGCCCGCGACCTCGTGCGCCGCAAGGGCGCGCTCGCATCCGGAAACCTTCCCGGCAAGCTCGCCGACTGCCAGTCGCGCCAGCTCGAAGAGACCGAACTGTTCCTGGTCGAGGGTGACTCGGCAGGCGGCTCCGCGAAGCAGGCGCGCGATCGCCGCTACCAGGCGATCCTCCCGTTGCGCGGCAAGATCCTGAACGTCGAGAAGGCGCGGCTCGACAAGATGCTCGGTCACCAGGAGATCAGCACGATCATCACCGCGCTCGGCACCGGCATCGGCTCGGACGTCACGCCCGAAGAGCCGGTCGCGGAGACGAAGCAAAACGGGCCGAACGGCAAAGGCTCGAAGTCCGCGGCGGCCGAAGCGGAAGGGCTCGACCTCTCGAAGCTGCGCTACGGCAAGGTCATCATCATGACCGACGCCGATGTCGACGGCTCGCACATCCGCACGCTCCTGCTCACGTTCTTCTACCGCCACATGCGCCCCCTGATCGCCGCGGGTCGCGTGTACCGCGCGAAGCCGCCGCTGTACCTGCTGCAGAAGGGCAAGCGAAAGCAGTACCTCCTCACCGACGAAGCGAAGAGGCAGGCGCTGCAGGACGTCGGCATCGAAGGCGCGCGCATCGAGATCCTCGGCGGCCAGAGCTCGCGCTCGATCGAAGGCGACGACGTGAAGCGGCTCGGCGCACTGCTCACGAACATCGAGCACGCCGCGAACAAGGCGCTCACCGTCGCGCCGCACACGTCGCTCGCGCAGTACCTCTCGCACAGGAAGTCGGGCGGCAAGGGCGGCCGACTCCCGCTCTACCTCGCGCGCATGAAGGACGGCGTCGAGAAGTACTTCGCCGACGAAGTCGAACTCGACCTGTTCCGCGCCGAACAAGCGAAGCGAGCCGGCCGCGACCTCGTGATCTCGACCGACACCGAGCGCCGTCGCGACGCCGACTTCACGCTGGTCGAGTTCCATGACCGCGGCGATCTCGAACGCGCGCTCGACGCACTGTCGACGTTCGGCTTCGACATCGGCGACTTCGTCGCGGCGCAGACCCAAGCACCGCGCTTCGTCGTCCACCTCGGCGAGAAGAAGGCGCCGCTTTCCGGGCTCATCGAGTTCCTCGCCGCGGTCCGCGAACATGGCGACAAGACCTGTGAGGTGAGCCGCTTCAAGGGTCTCGGTGAGATGAACCCCGAAGAGCTCTGGGACACCACGATGAACCCGGAGACGCGCACGCTCTGCCAGGTGAGCCTCGGCGACGACATCGTCGCGGACAATCTCTTCACGGTCCTGATGGGGGAGCAAGTGGAGCCGCGCCGCGAATTCATCGAGAAGCACGCGCTCGAGGCGAAGAACCTCGACGTCTGATCCGCGTCCTCGCGCGCGACTTCGAAGTCCGCAGAGTTCGGTTCTTCAGTGGGGGTGTCTCGAAACCGATCCTGACGGTGGAGGAGACACACCACCGTGCGAAGCGGCCGAAGGAACCTCAGTCAGAAGCTCTTCATGCAGCGGAAGCTCGGGGAGCTGCTCGTCGAGAGCGGGTACCTCGCCGACGACAAACTGAAGATCGGGCTGGAGGAGCAGGCCCAGAGCGGCGGTCTCTTGGGGGAGATCCTGGTCTCACTCGGCTTCGTCACCGAGTGGGACGTCGCGAAGTGCCTGGTCGGCAAGCTGCAGGTGCCGTTCATCTACCCGTCGAAGTACGACATCCCGCGCGACGCCGTGGACCTCCTGCCCCACGCGTTCCTTCACCAGCACCGCTTGGTGCCGCTCGACACGTTTGGCAAGTGCCTGACGATCGCGACGATCGGCAACATTTCGCAAGACGTCGTCGAAGAGATCGAGGTGTCCACGAGCCTCGACGTGACGCTCTACGTGGCGCTCGCGAGCGACATCCTGAAGACCTTGCAGGAGAAGTTCCCGCTCGAGAAGGTCACGAACGAATTCTCGGAGAAGTTCGACCAGCTTTTCCACCCCGGCACGTGAAGACGGCGGGGCTCGCGGATCACGCGCTGGACGGCGGCGCGGGGCGCGGCTCGTCCTTCGAAGTCGGGGAAGTCGGGGAAGTCGGGGAAGCGGATTCCGCGGGCGTTGGTTTCGCGGCCGGCGGCGCGGCGGGCTCCGCGGGCGGCGCACCCAGGTTCGCTTTCGGCGGGCTCTGAGTCACCGAGAGCTGCGGCTCCACAGGCCCCCGCGCGATCGGCTTGCCGCTCGGCGGTCCCGGCGGGCGCAGCGGTTTTCGCGGCGAGCGCTCCTGCATCGAGTCCTGCATGTCCTCGGAAAAGCGCGCGGCGTGGCGCTTGAACTCGCCGATCGTCTTGCCGAGCGTGCGCGCGACGTCGGGCAGCTTGCCGCCGTACACCATCAGCGCGACGAAGATGATGATGACGAACTCCATCCCACTCACGTCGAAGAGCAGCAGGACCGGCGGTGGGAGGAGCGCGTTCGCGAACATCGGGGACTTCGCTGCGGGGCCTCGGCGGCCGCGCGCCTTTCAGGGCTCGTTCTCGGGCGGCTTCTGCGCGCCTTGCGCTTCGCTGCCGAACGAGGCCCCCGAAGAGTACTCGGGCTCGTCGAAGATCGGCGTCAGGTCATACCCGTCGGAGAGCGCGGTCTTGAAGCGGCTGTGTCCCGAGCGTTCGAAGATCGCGACCGGCGAGATCGTCAGGCCGACGCCGGTGCCGATGCCGGCGGCCTTCGAGCCCGCGCCGAATTCGAACACCCAGTCCGCCGTGTAGCGCCGCAGGATCAGCTCGGCGTTGCCGCCGCCGCCGAACTGCTTGCGCGCGACGATCTCCCACAACCGCGTCATCTGGTACGCGATCTCCGCGGACACCGTGGAGGTCGGCATCGTCTTCGCGATCGGCAGGAAGCCGTCGAGCGCGAGGTTCGGGTCGACGTTGCCCTTCGCGGAGTAGGAATAGGCGAGACGCGTGAAGAGGTCGGGCCCCGGCTCGGACTCCCACTCGGCGCGGAAGCGGTCGAGCGTGAAGTCGTTCCAGTTCCACTCGACGAGCGACGAGATCTTCGAGTTGCGCAGGAAGTAGCGGTCGAGGTCGGGCCGGTAGAACGCCTCGGCGTGGAAGTCGCCGAGGAACGCGACGTCGCCCTTGCCGTTCTCGAACAGGAACGGCTGCTGCACGTCGTAGCCGAGGAAGGTCACGGTCTCGGGGCCGTAGCGCGTCATGCGCTTCGTCTGATACCTGTTCTCGAGTCCGGGCACGACCGCGTGCAGCGTGTCGAACTGCTCCACGCGGTCGAACGGGACGAGGTCGTTCGACGCGACCGTCGACAGGAAGGTCCAGCGGTAGCGCACGTAGGGGATCACGATGTGCCGGATGCCGTGGATGTTCCACGCCTCCGACTCGATGTCGGGATCGATGCGTGAGTATTGCGTGCTCGCGTTCGCGCCGATCGTCATCGCCTCGCGGAACCCGCCGCCGCCGCCGTCGCCGCGCGATGAATCGCCGGCCCAGAAGGTCATGCGGTTCTCGAAGTAGGGGTCGATGCCGATGCGGTTGATCTCGAACGGCAGGTTGAACCGCTCGATGTCGTCGACGCGCAGCGCGGTCGCGTCGTTCTTCGACTCCTTCTCGTCGTTCTTGCCATAGGGGTTCACGCCCTGGCGGTAGCCGACGATCGCGGCCTCGGAGCGGTGGGTCCAGTAGAGGCGCACCGGCTCGTCCTGATCGAGGTCCTGCGCGAGCTTGGGGAACTCCGCGATCGGACGCGAGATGACGTCATAGGTGATCTGCGGCAGGTACTCGGTCTGCGTCTGCCACATGTTCAAGCGGTACTTCGCGAGCGCCGTCACCGCGGAGTCGCCGTCGAGCTTCTTCAGGTACGCGAGCGTCTCGGGCGTCTTCTCCTCCTTGAACTCGCTCGGGAAGAAGTCCTTCAGGAAGGTGCGGTCGCTCACGTAGTTGAACTCGGTGTCGAACTGCCAGTCGTCGGGCAGGAACACGCGGTTCTGCGTCTTGAACTGGCCGCGCAGGCCGGACGGCCCGGTCTTGTCGCCGCCCTCGTCGCTCTTCTTGTTGTTCACCTGCTCCGGGTCCTGCGGCTCGCCGGAGTCGCCGATGAAGTAGAAGCGCGTCTGTCCGAAGTACTTCTTCTTGCGGCCTTCGCTCGTCTCGTAGGTCAGGCCGCCGCCGAGCCCGAGGCCGCGCGCGGTGAAAAGGTCGATGTCGGCCCACCAGTCGCCCTTGAACTTGCCCGTGACGCCGAGCTCCTGGTTCAACCGGTCGCCCATCTCCTGGAACGGCCCGCCCCAGCGCGTGCGCATGAAGAGGCCGAAGCGCGTCGAGAAGCCGGCGGAGAAGCCGATGATCGGCAGCGGGTTCTCGCCCACGCGCGCGGTGAAGTACGGCACGGACAACAGCGACACGTCGCCGAGGACGAAGCGGTTGTTGTATCCCGTGACGTGCGCCGCGAGTTCGTCCGCGCGCTGCTCGTAGACGAGCCGGTCCATCGCGATGTGGTAGCCGGGCTTGCCGAACGTCGACGTCGTGAGCTGCGCGTTCTGCGCCTCCCACAAGCCCTCGGCGACACCGCGGATCTCGGCCGCGCGGATCACGACCGGCACCGCCGGCTTCTGCTGCTCCTCGAGGCCAATCTCTTCCGAGTAGGTCGGCGCCTCCGCCTTGCTCGCGTTGCCCGTCTCTGCCTTCATGAGGTCCGACACCGACGCCGACTTGAAGTCGGTGCGGATCTCGCCGCCGATCAGCATCGAGCGGCCTTCGATGACGTTGAAGTAGAACTTCTCGCCCTGGATGATCATTCCGCCGCCGGAGCGCAGCTGTTCGGGCTTGCCGCGCGACACGTAGACGTCGCCCTCGGCGAAGATCTCGCGCAACGTGCCGGACGTGCGCGTCACCTGCTCGCGCGGGTCGCTGATTTGGGCGAACGCTTCGCCGCGATCCTCCGTGGCGACGATCGGCGGCGAGACTCCGTACGGGAACGACGAGTCGCCCTTCCGCTCGCGCTCGACCGCGACCGAGTCGGCGTCGACCCAGATCAGCAGGTTCTTCGCGGTGAGGTAGTAGTCGTCGAACCACAGGCGCGCGCCGCCGGCGACGGCCATGACGCGCGGCGCGTCGACCTGCTTCGGGTCGCCGTCGAAGAAGACGTAGGAGTTGCCGCCCTCGTGCTCGAGGCGGAACTCGCGCGCGATCTCCACGGCCGGAACGGTCGCCTCTTTCCCGGTCGGCGCCTGTGCCGACGCGGGGACAGCGAGTCCAGCGATCAAGAAGAGGCTCGATCCGAGCCCCCGAACGAACGTCATCGCGCGCATCTCCGAGGTCGCGCCGGTCAGTCGATGAAGGTCATGCGGCCGTTCTCGGCCTCGATCTCTTCCGAAGCGTTGTGCATGACGAAGCGGTCGGCATCGTAGCGAAGTCTGCGGGCTCCCCGCGTCTCGATGACCGTGCTCTGCGGACTCGAGCCGATCAGGATCATCACCTCCTCCTTCGCGCCGCCGATCCACTCGAACGATTGCCCGTCGGCGAGCAACTCGCGCGACAGCTTGCCGTCCTTGTTCCGGTCGCGCTGCTCCATGTGGACGCGGCCTTCCGCGACGATGCGGTCGATCCCGCCGCCGGGGCCGCCGAGGCCACCGTTTGCCGCATCCGCGGACGGCTTCGCGTCGGCCTTCTCCGCGAAGTACACCGTCGCGAGATCGGAGCGCAACGAGCGCACTTCGCGGTCGTCCTCATCGAACCCGACCACGACCTCGTCGCGCAGGATCAGGCGGTCGCTCACGTAGCGCACCGGCCCGCTCGACCACGCCGAGATGCGCTGGTCCTTCACGCCCTTCGCGCCGGGCGGCGCCTCGCGCCAGATCGTGACGCGTCCGCGAATGGGGCAGGTCAGAACACTCGTCTCCTGCTCGAGGATGATGCGCGGGCCCGCGACGGTGAGCGTGCGCGCGCCCTGATCGGCGGTCGCGGGCACGGTGCGCGTGACCTCCGCGGGGTCGTCCTGCGGCCCGTCGAAGATCGCGACCTTGGTCGCCTCGGAGTAGTGGAGCGCCTGGCTCCTCGCGGAGATCGCGCGGCCTGGGTCGTCGAACTTCACCTTGGTCCGCGCCTCGAGCGTCGTCGGGCCGCCGTCCGCCGGGACGTACACCGTGAGGTCTTCGCACGCGAGTGCGCCGGGCGCGTCCGATTCGCTCGTCGTGCCGCCGGCGTCCGACTGCGCGAGCGCGAGCCCGACGAAGCTGGCGTGGACATCGCGCAGCGCGTGCATCTTGCCCGCGTCGGGATCGAACTGGATCTCCTGCGCGTCGACGACGTTCTCCTTGCCGCTCGTGTCCGTCGCGCGCGCGACCGCGGGCGCGCCGTACAGCGTGAAGGTCTGCGAGCCCTTCGAGCCGGGCTCGAGCTTCAAGCGATCGCCCACGCCCTTGATGCGCTGCTGCGGGCTGTCGAAGTGGACGTCGCCCACGGCGATCATGCTCTTCAGCGCTTCCTGCTCACCGTCCGGGTTCAGCTCGATCGTCAGTGACTTCGCGGCGTCGAGCGTCGACGTCACGACGTCGTTCTCCTTCACGGTGAGGTTGTTCTTGCCCGTGAAGATCGCGACGCCGCCGACGTCCTTCGCGCCGGGGGGCGTGTAGTCGAGGCGTCCAGTGCACTCGACGCGAACGGCGCGCTTGCCGCCCCCGGGGAGGTCGGACGCGAGCTCGACGCTCGGGTTCGGCTGGATCGCGATCGTGAAGTCCTGCGAGTCGGTCGCGCCTTCGCGCGGCGCGACGACGATCTCGTCGCCGGTGAACGTGCCCTGCGGGATCACGCCTTTCGCATTGCCGGTCGCGGTGAGGTTCCGCAACTGCAGGCTCTCCTCCGTGTCGCCGCTCTTCGCGAACTCGAGGTCGAGACGCTGGCCCTCGATGTGGAGATCGTCGGCGGGAGTGGCGCCGCGCGTCTCGAGCCACGCATCGTCCTTCAGCTCGAGGCGCACGGTCTTGGCGGAGCCGAGCCCCTGCGCGAGCGCGCCCGCGTCCTTGCCGGCGCCGGTGTCGGGGTGGAAGCGGATCTCGGTTCGCGCGCCGGCGTTCAGCAACTTCTCCGCGCCGCCAGCGCCGCCCATCTTCGCGTTCACGATGCGCGCGTCGTTCTGGAGCACGACGACCTGGCCGGCTTCGCCGCGATCGAGGATGAGCACGCCGCCTTCGAGGCGCCCTTGCGGGTCGTCGAGCACGGCCGGTTTGCCCGGCGTCCCGGTCGCGACCGCGTGGTTCACCTGCATGCTGCTCTTCTTCTTCTCGCCGCCCTCGGTCTTCGGCTCGGTCTCGGGCGCCGACGTCAGCGTGACCTCGAGCACCTGCGCGGTGAGCGTGCTGCCTTCTTGCTTGCCGACGACGTCGTCGTGGAAGGTGAGCAGGCCGCCGTCGAGCGAGCCGAAGTTCTGATCGGTGGGGATCGCGCCGCCGCCAGGCGGCGCCGTCTCGACGCGCTTCTCCTTCTTCTTCGACTTGTCGGCCGGCGTGAAGGTGAGCGGTCCCCTGCAGTCGATCGTCTTCAGCGTCTTCGGTACGCTCGCGTCCGCCGTAGCGCCCGCGACGTCGCTCGCGCCCGGCACCGGCAGGCCGAACTGCGTGCCTTCGACGTGGCAGTTCTTCTCGAACGAGAACGCGCCGGTGTCCTTGTGGTACACGAGCCCGTCGCCTTCGACGCGCATGCCTTCCTGCGTGACGATCGCGCGGCCGGGCACGTGGAAGATGACGTCGGTGACGTCGAGCTGCTCGCAGTCGAGGCGCGCCTGCGAGTTGCCTTGATCGTCGAGGTAGTCGACGACGACGTTGCCCTTCAGGCTCATCGTCTCGAGCGCGGTGTCGCGGAAACCCGCCGCCGCGTCGGGAGGGCCGGCGAAGTCGAGCTCGGCCTCGTCGCTCTTCACCTTCGCGACCATCTTCTCGTTCGGCTTCGGCTCGCCGTTGTAGATCTCGATCTGCGCGCGCTTCGCGTGCGTGCGGCGTGAGACCTCGCCGACGGTCTCGCCGATGTGGATCACGTAGCGCTTCACGAGGACGTTCGGGTCGTCCTTCGACGGCGAGTGGACGGGGATCACCGCGTCCTTCAGCGACACGTCAGCGCCGGGCGGCGTGTTCTTGAACGGCGACTCGCCGTTCTCGGACGCCTGCGGCTTCACGCGATGTCCGCCGAGCAGGCTCTCGCCTTCGCGCACGCCGAGCAGCCAAACGACGAACACGCCGCCGCCGATGAGCGCGATGAAGATCAGCGCCTTCTTGTTCTTCATCGCGTTCCTCCCGCGCGAGAAGTCTCGCGCGGAGAGCGTGAGGCGAGGATGAGGTCGGCGACTTCGCGCACCGCGCCCTCGCCGCCGCGGGCGCGGGTGACGAAGCGCGCGGCGGAAAGAGCATCCGGGTGCGCGTCGGCCACGGCGATCGCGACACCGACCGCGCGGAAGGCAGGCACGTCGTTCACGTCGTCGCCGACGAACGCGACCGACTCGCGCGCGACGCCGCGCGCGCGAATGATCGACTCGACGCAGCGGCCCTTGTCCTCGACGCCGAGTTCGATCACCGCCATCTTCAGCTCTTCGGCGCGGCGGCGCACGTAGCCCTCGTTGCGGCCCGACACGATGCCGGAGACGACGCCCGCGTGGGTGAGCAATGCGATGCCGAGGCCGTCGCGGACGTGGAAGGCCTTCATGCCGCCGCTCTCGGAAAACCACAGGCGTCCGTCGGTCATCACGCCGTCGACGTCGAGCAAGAGGAGCGACACCGCGGCGAGCGCGCGTGGGTCGAGCAGCGCGGGAGTCACGGGATCACCTGCACGTCGAGCACGTCCTGCACGTCGATGAGGCCGATCGGCCGATGCGCGTCGTCGATGACCGGGAGCTGGTCGATCTTCATTTCGCGCAGCAGACGTCGCGCCTCGGAGAGGAGTTGGTCGGGGCCGATCGTGCGCGGGTTCTTCGTCATGAACTCGCAGAGCGGCCGGCGGAAGAAGCTCGCGACGCCGCCTTCGGGCAACGACTCGCACTGCCGCCGAAAATCGCCGTCGGTGTAGAAGCCGACGAGCGCGCCGTTCGCGCCCGTCACGCTGACCGCGCCGGGACGGCCGGGCGTCTTCGTCATCGCGTGCAGCGCGTCGAGCACGGTCGCGGTATCGGCAACCACGGGATTGCGATCGTCCTTGCGCATCACCTCGTGCACGCGCATCAGGCTGCGGCCGAGCGAGCCGCCGGGGTGGAAGCGGGCGAACTCCGCGGGCGTCAGGTTCTTTCGGGCGAGCACCGCCATCGCGAGCGCGTCGCCGATCGCGAGCAGCGCGGTGGTCGAGGTGGTCGGCGCGAGCCCGAGGTGCCCGGCCTCCGCGACCGGACCGTAGGTCAGGGCGACGTCCGCCTCCTTCGCGAGCGCGGATCCGGCGTCCGAGGTGATCGCGATCAGCTTCGCGCCGATCGAACGGACCGGAGTCACCAACCGGACGATCTCGGCGCTGGCGCCGCTGTTGGAAAGTGCGAGTAGGACGTCACTTGCGCCGATTCGACCGAGGTCGCCGTGCAGGGCGTCGGTCGGATGCACATAGATGGAGGGGGTGCCGGTGCTCGCGAACGTCGCGGAGACCTTGCTCGCGACGTGTCCGGCCTTGCCGACCCCGGTCAGGACGAGGCTTCCGCGCAGACCGACGATGAGGTCGACCGCGCGACAGAACCGCTGATCGAGCTGGCTCGCGACCTGCGCGAGGCAGCGGGAGGCGGCGGCGAGGACCGCTCGACCTTCCTCGAGGCTCTTCGCGGATCGTTCGACTTCGGTGGATTCGCCGGACGTCAAGGACACCCCGTCCGCGGCGGCGTGCGATCGGCAACCGCAGCGCCCGCTCCGCGGGGGCAAGAGGCTACGGGAACCGGCAGAAAACCGCAATCGACGCGGGGTTCCGCGAGCGTCGTTGGTCTTCGCGGAACCTGCGAGCTACATTGGCGCGCCTCGCGGAGAACGAAGTGCTCGCGGCGATTTCGCTTACCGATCCGGTCGTGCTCGGCCAGATCGTGGTGCTCCTCCTCTCGATCGCGTTTCACGAAGCGGCCCACGCGTTCGTCGCGGACCGTCTCGGGGACAGCACCGCCCGTCAACTCGGGCGCGTGACGTTGAACCCGATCGTCCATCTCGACCTATTCCTCTCGATCATCCTGCCCGCCGTTCTGATCTGGTCGGGTTCGTCGATCGTGTTCGGAGGCGGCAAGCCGGTTCCGGTCAACCGGATGAACCTGAAGCACCCCGCGCGCGACTTCGCGTTGATCTCGGTCGCTGGCCCGCTCTCGAACGTCGCGCTCACGCTCGTGTTCACCGCGCTGTTCGTCGTCTCGCAGCGCTTCCACCTCGCGGAGTGGGGGTCGACGAGCGCGGATTGGTTGCGCTACGGCATCTCGATCAACCTCATGCTTGCCGTGTTCAACATGCTGCCGATCCCGCCGCTCGACGGCTCGCGCTTCCTCGCCTACCTTCTGCCGTCGAACCTGCGACATGCGTTCTACGGGCTCGATCGATTCGGACTCCTGATCGTCGTCGTGTTGATGTACACGCGCGTGATCGACCTCGTGATGCGGAACACGTTCGTGCCGATCAACCAATGGTGGGCTCAGCTCTACAGCGGATTGCTCTAGGACCGAAGTTGCACCGATGACCTACACCGTTCGACTCGACGGCTTCAGCGGACCGCTCGACCTCCTGCTCTACCTCGTGAAGCAGGAGGAGGTGGAGATCCACGAGATCCCGATCGCGCGCATCTGCGACATGTATCTCGTGCACCTGAAGGAGATCGCGGAGCTCGACGTCGAGAACGCGTCCGAGTTCTTGGTGATGGCGGCGACGCTGATGCTCATCAAGTCGCGCGCGCTCCTGCCGGATGAAGAAGCGGTCGACCTCGAAGAAGAGCTCGATCCGAAGGACGAGCTGATCCAGCAGCTCCTCGAGTACAAGCGCTTCAAGATGGCGGCGCGCGATCTCTCGGCGCTCGCGTCGGACCGCGCGCGGCGCATCGGCTTCACGCCGCCGCCCGACGGCCGCGAGCAGGAAATCCCGCTTGAGGACATCGACCTCTTCGATCTCGTGAAGGCGTTCGCGCAGCTGTTGCGCGCAACCGGTCTCGACCGCGCGCCGCGCGTCATCGAGAACGAGAAACCGCTCCGCGAATACATCGACGACGTGTTCACGATCCTGAAGGCGCGGCGAAGCTCGACGTTCGCGGGGCTGTTCGAAGGTCTGACCGACCGCGTGTCGCTGATCGGCCGGCTGCTCGCGCTGCTCGAGCTGGTGCGCAGGCGCCGGCTCGCGGTGAAGCAGCAGGGCGCGTTCGACTCCATCGAGATCGAGCTGATCGACGAGCGGCCGATCACGGACGACGAGTACCAGGACGCCGACCTCGCGTTGACGTCGACGCCGATCCCCGACACGATCGACGAAGCCGCCGAAGAGACCGGCGGCGAAGCGGCCGTGACCGCGGGGCCGGCGCCGGCCGACGAGGAAGACGAGGACGACGGCGACGGCGAGATCGAGCTGGAAACGAAGGACGCGACCGATGCGCGCGCGCCGGCCGACCCGGGGGCGACCGCGACAGGCGACGCGAACGCGCTAGACTGATTCGAGCATTTGCAACGCACGGAGGACGTGATGGCGGAGAACGTGGTCGAGGTGAACGACGAGACCTTCAACAACGAGGTCTTGAAGTCATCGCTGCCGGTGTTGGTCGACTTCTGGGCGCCGTGGTGCGGGCCGTGCCGGCAGCTCGCCCCGACGGTCGAGCGGTTCGCGAAGGACGCGCAGAAGGTGATGCGCGTCGCGAAGCACAACACACAGGATCACCCCGAGGTCGCGGTGCGCTACCGCGTCACGGCGATCCCGACCCTGATCCTTTTCAAGGACGGCAACGAGATCCATCGCCTCATCGGTGGCGGCCGCACGGTCGACGAGTTGAAGCGCGCGTGCACCC
>CAZOLL010000023.1:0-18404 GCA_964580365.1 uncultured Phycisphaeraceae bacterium | reverse complement strand
GGATGGACCAACGACCAGGAGGTCATCAAGCTGTCCGGGGCGTGGCAGAAGATCGAAGGCTGCACGTTCGAGGTGACGACGGCGGGGGGGAACACGACGACGCCGATGGACCTCGTCGAGTTCTCGAACGCGCTCGAGCCCGAGATGCGGCGCTGCACCGTCCTGCCGAACATCGGCACGCGTGTGCTCGATTGGGACCACGGCCATGGCGGCGTGTTCGAGAACAACGTCGTCCGCAACACGACGAAGACCGGGTTCGGCGGGCAGGGCGAGAGCCTCACGGCTGAGACGCGCGCGTGCTGGCAGGTGGTCCGTGCGATCGGCGCGCAGAACATCTCCATCCGGCAGAACCGCGTGTGGGCGCTCGGCACCGTGACGACGGGCGAGCTCACCGACGTCTTCTACCTTCAGCGTGACCACGACGGCATCAACGACGACCTCGACGTGTCGTCCGGCGTCGGCACGCTCGATGGCCAGGTCCACTTCGAGGGGAATCAGATCGGCGCCGTCGCGTCGGGGTGCTTCCTCCGCATGCGCGGCGTGCTCGAGTACGTCGTGCAGGGGAACCTCTTCGGTTCGTCGCTCGCAACGATGAACGCGGCCGGCGAGGCCGCCATCGTTCTCGACACCGAAGGCGCGACGTCGAGCGGGGAAATTGGAATTACGGGGAGCGGGACGATCACCGGCAACGTGTTCAACAACTGCGCGGTGGCCGCGAGCGCGGCCTCGATGATCTACCACAAGCGCGCGAAGAAGGACCTGATCCAGGGCAACATCTTCCACCTGACGAACTCGACGCAGGCGGTCATGTACAACGTCGACGACTCGTCGACGACCGGGATCCAGGGCAACTACTTCGACGGCGACGAGGCGAACTCGCGGTGGGGCGTGGCGATTGAATCGCCGGGCACCAGCTACACCGTGCGCTGCCTCTCGATCCGAAACAACCTCGGCGAGGGGCTGCTCGCCGGGCTCTGTCCGCAGCGCATCGGCGACGACCTGACGCAGTTCGGGACGGGCACGACCTACGACGACGGGTCGCTGATGTTCGGGAGCGCGGGCACCATCTTCCCCGGCATCCCGATCGTCCCGGTCGACGCGGCGGCGCGCACGGCGGCCGCGCTCACCTACCCGCCGACCGGATCGCCGACGTTCGAGACCGTGCCGGACTGCTCCGGGTCGTACGCGAACATCAACAAGGCGGTCGTCGTCCTCGCCGACAAGCTGCAGCGCATGTCGTCCGGGATCGGCTCGTTCCAGACGCCGCTGACGATCTCCATCACCGGGAACGACACGTCGACGCCGACGGTCCTCGAGGCGTGCACCACGCTCCAGACCGAGGAGAACGCGATCTATGACCTCGCCACGCTGATGAACTCGGCGATCGGCCAGGCGCTCTCCCCGCGCGCGCGTCGCGTGCGCGTCATGTCGACCATTGTCGCTGGCATCGGCGCGGCGGACATCGGCGGCGTCTCGACGGCCGACGGCTTCGCGTCGTTCACGGACTCGAGCGGCGGGACCCCGGTCGCTTCGATCCCGCAGGTGACGAACGACGCGACGGCGGCGAGCGCCATCAAGCTCATCGCGACCGGCCTCGCGGACTACCTCCAGAACATGACGGTCACGAGCAACCTCGTGGCGCCGACCACGGCCGGAGTCTGACGCGCGCGATCGCGCGCGAGACATCCATCGTGGTCGTCGCCGTCCTGACGGACGCCGGTGCGGGCGCCGCGGATCCGATCCGCGGCGTCTGCGCCATTCCCGCCTGCGGCGTTGAAATATTGCCGACGCGGCTCCTGTGCGATCACCACTGGCGTCGCATTCCGATGCGCGTGAGGACGGATCTGTGTTCGCTGTGGTCCCCGGGCCGCGGCGTTGCGGAGCAGTCCGTCGAGTTCCGCGCGCGCCTGCGGGAGGCTGCCGCGCACGCCGTCGCGCCGGCGATGACGGGGAGATCCTGACGTGACACGCGCCGCAGCCACCGGAGCGAGGGCGGCGTCGCAACCGATCCGGGTGACCGGGCTGCCGCCGTACCTGCGTCCGCTGCTCGGCATGGTCGGCATGCGCGTGGCGCTCATCCACGCCGCCCTCGAGGCGAGGACCATCGAGGGCATCGCGGCCATCGCGGCGACGCTCGGCGGCGACGTCGTGTTGGCGACGCCGAACATGGGGCGCGTCACGCGGTTCCTGCGTCGCATCCTTCCCGGCTCGCGGGCGGTGGGGACCGACGGGTTCCGCGGCTACGAAACGCGCGGTAGGACCGTGTGGGTGGCGCCGCCGAACTTCGACGCGCGGTCGATGCCGTTCGTGCAGGCGGGTCACCTCATCGTCGAGGCCGCGCACCGGTTCGACATGTCGCCGCCGATTGCGATCCCCGTTGTGCCCGGCGGATCCGTGTGGGTGGTCGGCGTTCCGTCCGCGCGGGGGCACTGGTTCGACGTGTGGCGCCGCGCGCCGGGTGTCCAGGTCCTGCGCGTCACGGCCGGCGACATCGTCAAGGTGTACCCCGAGCAGGCGGAGCGCGGGCCGCCCATCGACGACCCGGCGTATCGCCGCGTCATGCTGCTCGAGGACGAGCGCGAGCCCGATCCGAGCGACGCGCAGCGGAAGGACGCCGCGTCCGCGGTGCGCATCGCCGCCGACCCGCCCCTTGTCTTCGTCCGCAAGCGCCTGAAGGTGAAGACGGATAAGGGGCCGGAGTTCATGGCGCCGTCGCAGCGGGACGAGGCGGCGGCGGTGTACGGTCCGGACTGGGCGAGCTCGCGCGAGGTCGTCGTCCCCATCGTCTCACTGGTCGCGACGCCGCTGCAGCGCCGCTACCTGGCCATCAAGCGGCGCGCGCGGCAGCTGGGCTTCAGGAAGTTCCTCCTGCTGAAGCACCGGCGCTTCGGCGGGACGACAATTGAGAACGCGATGAGCTACCGCATCTGCGCCACGTCGCCGCACGCGAACGTCGCCATCATCGCGCACAAGCAAGAGTCGACCGAGGGCATGTTCGAGATGATCGACCTGTTCCACAGGAACGATCCGCTCGCGCCGCGCCGCATTACCGACTCCCGAAGACTTCTTGAGCTGGAGAACGGATCGACGTTCCGAACCGGGACGGCCGGCGGGCGCGGGTTCGCGCGCGGCGACACCTACCAGAAGATACACCTCTCGGAAGTTTCGAAGTTCTGCCCGGGCCCGCGGCAGTACGACAAGGTGTTCGACCTCATGGCCGGCGCGACCGGCGCCGCGTCGCACGGCGAGCTGGTCGCGGAGACGACGGCCTCCGGCATCGACTGGTTCTGCCAGGAGTGGCGCGCGACGAAGCGCGGCGAGACGAACTGGTTCAACATCTTCCTGCCGTGGTTCCTCGACCGCGCGAATCGCCTCGACGCCGGCACCTTCTCGCCGGAGGAAATTGTCGAGACGCTCGACGACGAGGAGCGCGCGCTCATCGAGAAGCACGGGCTGACGCCGGCGCAGATCGCGTGGCGCCGCCGGACGAAGCGCGACTACCGCCACCTGTTCCCGCAGGAGTACCCGGAGGACGACGAGACGGCGTTCCTCATGACGGGGCACGGGTACTTCGACGTCGAGCGCGCGAAGGCGCTGCTCGATGCGCTGCCTGGCGACGCGGACAAGACGCACCGGCTGTACGGCCGTCGTCGCCAGCTCCCGGGCGGCGTGGAAATTACGTGGGAGGATCCGGTCCCGGGTGAGCAGTACGTCGCCGGGTGGGACACGTCGGAGGGCCTGGCGCACTCGGACCCGAACGGCGGTGGCGTCCTGCGACGTAGCGACGGCGTGCAGGTGTGCTCCATCCACGGGCGCTTCGCCATCCCGAAGCTGGCCGAGCTGATTGTGCAGACGGCGCGGCGGTACAACGGCGCGCTCACGTGCGTCGAGCGGAACAACCACGGGCACGCCGTCTTGCAGAAGGTGACGGACCTCGGCGCGGGGAAGTCGCACCTCGAGGGCGGCTGGCTCTTCTTCGACGTCTACCACAACCAGTCGGCCGGGCTGCGGCCGGTGCTCGCAGGGAAAGTCGAGTCGGCGCGGCAGGGCCTGGTCACCGACGACACGACGCGCGACATGCTGATTGCCGGGCTCGCCGAGTGGTTCGACGCGCCCGGGCGCGTGCGCGATCGCGGCATGGTTGCGGAGATGCTCTCGTTTCGCCTGCAGAAGAGCGGGCGCTACGATCACGATTCGAGCTCGCACGACGACAGCATCTTCAAGTGGGCGATGGCTGTCCTGATGCTGAGGCATCGCCGGGCCTCGGTCGGGATCTACTGATGGAGGCGCACATGGACTCCGGAGCGGATCGCGCGGGAGGCCTGCGATGACCGACCTCGGTGGCAAGACGAAAATAACGCTCGGCACCGCGGCCGTCGTCGCCGTGTGCTTCTTCAACTGGTGGAACGCCGATCGCGCGAGCAACCGGCTGTCCGAGGTGTCCATCGTCAAGCTGCAGACGCTGCACGACGACCTGGCGATGCGGTCGGATGCGAACGCGCTGCGCGCGCAGGCGGAGCTCGACAAGCACACTGAGCAGTTCGCCGAGTTCGGGAAGTCGCTGCAGAAGGTCGAGGGGCAGCTCGAGTCACTGAACGAGAACATGCGGGTGTTCGGCGACCTCGTCCGTGAGTGCGTCACGAAGGAGACGTTTCAGGCGTTCAAGGAATCCTGGGAGAGTCGCCTTTCAGCGATGGCGCGCGACGTCGAGGAGTTGAGGCGCGAGGCACGCGAGCAGGCCGCGCGCAAGCAGCCGGAGAAGCAATGACGGTTGAGGAGATCCGATGCGGGAAAGGGCCTACGCGATCGCGGTATGTGTCGCGGCGATCGCCGCCGTCACAGCTCCCCTCATTACCGGGACGATGCAGGGCAGGAGGGCCGACGAGATGAATCGGAAGATCGACGCGGTTCGAAGCGTCGTCGACGACCAGCCCCCGCCGGCGGAGTACGACAGGCGCGGCCCGCTGCGCGACTTCATGTCGGCGCGCGGCGTCATCACGTATCGCGGTGTGCCCGTCGACCTGACGATTTACCGCGGGTCGCCGGACCAGACGGTTGCCGAGTTGACGGGGCAGATGCTGAATGCAATCGACGCTGCGCTCGACAAGGTCGATCGGCACGTCGCGAGTCGGCAGTCGCAGGCGAACAAGTAGCGGAGGCGGACGTGGCGTGCACACCATGGCCCGGCGTTTGGCCGAACCCGCTCCAGTACCAGAGCGTGTGTGGCTACATCAACGACTTCTGCGCCAGGCCGCTCGGCGCGTCGTGTGAGCAGTGGGCCGCGCACTGCGACGAGATCGCGGAGCAGACGAACGAGGAGTGTCCGCCGGTCGGCTTCGCCGCGAACGGCGGCAGGTTGCGCGGTGGATTGCGATACAGTGTTTCGCGGAGGACGCCATGCAGCGGGTGCGATCGAACCGAGATCCGGTGGACGAGGAGCGCATCGCGCGCATCGCGTCCGAGTCGAAGGACGGCGGCGTCGACGTCGTCCGCGCGGCAGTCCGCGCGGCGGACGGGCGCCGGCGCGGACCCGGCGCGGCGGGCGAGGCGCGCTCCGCGATCCCGAGCGTCCCGGTCGGCCTGACGTTCGCCGACGTCCTGCAGGCGTCGCTCGGCGGCTGACGGCCGATGTCGCGCAACCGCCTCTCGACCATCCTCGACGCGGACGGACGGCAGATGCCCGTCTTCGAGGGCGATCCGCCCGTGAACGGCCACCACAGGAACGGCGTGTCGAAGGGCGAGGCCATCTACAGGGCCGCCGGGTTCACCGACGCGTTCCAGGCGGCGCTGAACCTGCTCGGCGCGCCGATCGAGTCGCGCGCGCAGGACCCGTTCACCACGCACCCGTGGGTGTTCGCCGCTGCGCGCACCATCGCTGCGGCCGTTGCACAGGCGCCGTTCTCGGTGTTCCGCGAGACGGACTCCGAGTTCTCGCGCCGCGAACGCCTGGCGCGCAAGCGCGGCGCGATCAACTGGACGCCCGGGCGCGGGCGATCGCGCCGTGCCGTGTCGCGGTGGCTGCACGCGGCCGCCGTGCAGAAGCGCGTCATGATGCGCGGCATCGAGCGCGACGACGAGCACCCGCTGACGCTGCTGTTCCAGCGGCCGAACCCGTACCAGACGGAGGTGCAGTTCTGGGAGCGGACCATCACGCTGCTCGCCTACCAGGGCGCGTGCATGTGGGTGGCCAGCGGTCCGCTCGGCGAGGCCGTTCCGCCGACGTCGATTCCGGGCGCGCTGTGGCCGATGCCTGCGGAGCTGTTCACGCCGGTGTACGAGAGCGGGCAGGGCGGCCTCGTGGTTGCGTGGGACTTCCAGCCGCCCGTCGAGATGCCGGTCCATCGCGCCGGCGGGCGGACGAACGTGCGGCTCATGGCGCACGAGGTCATCTCGCTGCTGCGCCCGAACCCGTACTCGCTGATCCGCGGCGTCGCCAGCACGGCGCCGGCGGCCGGCGCCATCGACCTCGACCTGCGTGCGGGCGCGTACAACAGGGCTCTCCTGAAGAACGACGCCACGCCGCGCGGCGTGCTGCAGACGGAGTTGCAGCTCGAGCCGGAGAAGTACGACGAGCTCGTGCGGCAGTGGAAGGAGAAGCACGGCGGCGAGCAGCGCGCCGGGCTGCCCGCCATCCTGCATTCCGGACTGCGCTTCATGCCGACCGGCATGGCGCCGGCGGACCTGGCGTACAGCGATGCGAAGCGCTTCGACCGCGAGGAGATCCTCGCCACGCACGGGTCGCCGCCGTCGCTCGTCGGCCTGACGGAGTTCACGAACTTCGCCACGGCGCAGATCCAGCAGGCGCACTTCTGGGGCATCGCCGTCCTGCCCATCACGCACATGATTGAGCAGGTGTTCGACGGCACCATCCTGTTCACAGAGCCGGACAACGTGTTCGCCGGGTTCGACCTCGCGCGCGTCGACGCGCTGCGGGCGATGATCACGGAGAAGCTCGTGCAGGCCGAGAAGATGGCGAACACGGTCCTGCACGCGCCGCCGCGCGTGGCGTACGACGTCGTCGGTATCGATGTGCCGAAGTACCAGGGCGACGACGTCGCGTTGGTGCCGGCGCTTTCCGTTCCGTTGCGCGACGTGCTGTCGGGCGCGACGCAGGATGTTCCGGTTGACGGATCGCCTCCGGATGCGGCGCCCGACGTTCCGCCCGACGACGGCGGCGGCGCTCCCGACGCACCGTCTGACGGCGACAAGCCGCAGGGAGATGCGGATCGACCCGATGCGCCGAAGGAGGGAGAGGGCAAGTCGCTCATCAGCCTGTCGCGCGCGCATGCATTGGCGCGCGGCGTCGATGTCGTGCTGCGCGCGCAGGCCGGCCGCCGCTGGCGACAGTTCGTCGAGGTGCTGCTGGTCGGAGAGCGCAAGACCAAGTCGGCGTACCGATCCTGGTCCGAGCAGATGCGGACCGAGACGCTGCGCCGGTTCGACGCCGAAGCGAAGCGTGCGTCGCGTTCGCTGCAGGCCGTCCTGCGTGCCGGCGAAATTGACATCGCCGCCATCCTGCCGACGGAGAAGGAGGCGCGAGGGGCGCTCAAGTCTCGCGTGCGTCCGATCTACGCGAACTTCCTCGACAAGGTCTACGAGTTCACGCTGGACGACCTCGGCGGCGTGACGACGTTCTCGGTGGACGACGAGCGCCTGCTGAAGTTCTTCGATGCGCGGGAGTCGAAGTTCGCCAACACGACGACGGGCACGATGCTGCGGTCTGTCCGATCCACGTTGACGGCCGGCATTGCGCAGGGCGAGACCATCATGCAGCTGCGTCTGCGTGTGGCCGAGGCGTTCAACATCGCCGGGAGCGCGTCGCGCGCGCTGACGGTGGCGCGCACCGAGTCGGCCGGATTCGCCAACGGCGTGCGAAACGAGATGTTCATTGCGGCCGGCGTGTCGAAGGCGCAGTGGACGACGGCGGGCGACGAGGCGGTCCGGAGCGACCATAGGGTGCTCGGCGACCACGGCCCGGAGCCGCTGGATTTCAACTACCTCGCTCTTGTGGGGGGCGGAGGCGGAAAGCTACGCTTCCCGTGTGATCCCGAAGGACCGGCGAAGCAGGTGATCAACTGCCGGTGCTTCTTGGCGCCGACCGAATAGAGAAAACGGGCGGAGGACCGTAGAGAGAAAAGGCGGTCGGAAAGCATCCGACGCTCTTGGGTCTCCTCGAGACCATCGAGCAGTTGAAGTCGCGCGTGGAGATGACGGACCCCGCGGTGCTCGCCAAGGCGATCGCCGACACGGGGCGCAAGGACATCTCCGTCTCCGCCGACTCCGCATCGGGGAAGTCCGCCCTCTCCGTCGTGAAGCGCGGCCACGTGGCGCTCGGCGCGCCCGAGGGTGAGACGCTTCGCGCGTTGGTCGAGCAGGCCGGCTTCGAGTGGAGCCCGGCGTTCGAAGGGCGTGCGATCGCCTATTGGGCGTCGGACGAGCGCGTCGACCGGCGTGGCGACATCGTCCGCCAGAACTGGAACTTCGCCGAGTACCGCAAGAACCCGATCATCGCGCGCGCCCACGACTGGGAGGGGCCGCCGATCGGTCGCGGCATCCAGTACGAGGTGCGCTCGCGGTCCGACGCGGACTACGCGGGCCCCGCGCTGCACATGGTCTCGCTCTTCACGCCGGCGACCGAGTCGGCCGACGCGGAGAGCGTGTTCCGTCTCGTGAAGTCCGGCTTCATGACGTCGGCGTCGGTCGGGTTCTTCTCCGACAAGGTCGTCGACATCACGGATCCGGAGGAGCGCAAGCGGCTCGGCCTCGGTCGGTTCGGCTTCGTGCTCGACATGAACCGGCTGGTCGAGCTGTCCCCGGTGACCGTGCCCGCGAACCCGGGCGCGCACGTCATCGCGTCGATGGCGGCCGCGAAGGCGAACGGCGTCCTGCGCGCGGTCGACATCGAGTTCGCCCGCGAGATCATGCGGAGGAACGCGCGCCGCGACAGCCAGGAGCGCGTCGTGTGGCGCGACGCCGACCAGATGTGGGTGCGGTCCGCGCGGGCTGTGTTCGCCGACCACGACTTCGAGGATGCCGCCGACATCGACAAGGCGCTGGTGCCGGAGGATCGAACGCGGTCCGGCGCGGTGCCTGTCTCCGCCGACCTGCGCAACGGGAATCGCGACGACGACCGCGCGCCCGCGATCGCCGCACGCGACGCCGCCGACATCATCGCGCGCGTCGACCGGCTCGAGGCCGCGTCCTGCGAGCTGCTCTCGACGGTCGCCTCGCTCCTGCGCGATGTGCGGGAGTCGGTCGAGCGCATCGCCGAGAAGGTCGGCGCCGAGGCGCCGGCCGCGGATGACGGCGAGGAGACGCCGCCGGCCGATCCCGCGGGCGATCCGCCCGCCGCGGATCCGGACGACAGCCAGAAGCCCGACGGCGATGTCGCCGCGGGCGACAAGGGTTCCGGCACCGGCGTTCTCGCCGGTCTCGCCGGCCTGAACGACCAGGTGAACCAGGTCCGTCGACTGATCGGCGGTCCAACGGAGGGTGCGAAGCGATGACGCCGGGAACCACGACGCCGGAACTGGAAGCGGGCGAGGTGCTCAAGGGCCTGAAGGGTCTCCTCGAGACCGACCTGCCGCAGCTCGTCAACACCGTGAAGGAGCTGACGAAGGCCGTCGAGCCGCTCAAGGGCTTCGACCCGAAGAAGCTGGTCGACGACCTCGCGGAGACGAAGGCCTCGCAGGAGAAGATGGCCGACGCGATCGCGAAGGGCGCGAACGGCGGGTACGCGCTCCCCGGCCTCGGCGACGAGGTCCGCAAGCGGGGCTTCGGCATCATGAAGCTCTGCAAGCTGCGCATCGACAAGGCGCCCCTCACGAAGGGCGAGTTCGAGAAGCGCGGCGCCGGCTTCGAGTTCGAGGCGCTCTCGCAGCTGCAGAAGAAGTTCGGCGAGGACTGGATCAAGAACGAGTACATCAAGTCGCAGAACGTCGGCGACGACGAGCTCGGCGGCCTGTTCGTTCCGGACCAGGTCATCCCCGAGGTCATCCCGGCGATCTACTCCGCCTCGCAGATCATCTCGCTCGGCTCGCAGGGCAAGACGCGCGCCCGCGTGCTCGACGGCCTGGTCGGCGGCGAGGTGTCGATCCCGCAGTTCCTCGGCGGCATGGTGTCGACGTGGATCGGCGAGACCGAGGCCGGCGCCGAGACGCTGGCGAAGGTCGCCAAGAAGACGATGAAGCCGCACAAGTGCGGCAGCTACGTCGTCTTCACCGAGGACATGCTGCGCATGACCGCCTCGAGCGGCCTCGAGCAGTTCGTCCGCGCGGACCTCGTCGAGTCGGTGGCGAAGCTCATCGACTACACCGCGCTCTACGGCAAGGGCGGCGATCACGAGCCGCTCGGCCTCATCGGCGCGAAGGGCATCCGGATCTACCGCGCCGAGGACGGCAAGGTGTTCGACGACGTCGAGACGGCCAAGGCCGAAGGCTCGCCGAACTGGCAGGGCGGCATCCTCGACTTCACCGGGCTGTCGCGCATGCAGCTCGCGCTGAAGCGCAAGGACGTCGCGCCGAACAGCTCGTGGGCGTGGATCTCCAGCCCCGACTTCTTCCACCTGCTGCGCAACCTGCGCGTCAGCTACTTCAACAACCAGGCCGCCGAGAAGGCGTACCTGCTCACGCCGTTCGCCACGGTCGAGCAGCTGCGCGCGATCATCGGCGAGTTCGGCGAGTCGAACCGGATCCCGTTCAACAACCTGCCGGGCGAGTCCTTCGGCCTCACGACCGCGTCGACGACCGAGGAGTTCACCGACGTGTTCGGCGCGAACTGGGACCAGTACCTGGTCGGCCGCTGGGGCGGCATTGAGATCGCCGACGACGGCGGCCGCGGCACCGGGTTCCTGCGCGAGCTGACGTACGTGCGCATCCGCCAGCGGATGGACATGCGCCCGCGCCAGAACCTCGAGTTCATCGTCTGCCCGGACGCGCGCGCGACCGAGGCGTGATCGGCGACGTCGCCGGAACCTGACACAGGAACAAGGGTCGAGACCAAGGAGCTGCTAGCGATGCTCGTCGGAAAGAACTTCCACCACAACCACAAGTCGTACCTGGCGCTGAAGCCCAAGTCCGTCACGAACACGACGCACGAGGGCGAGACGATCAGCGAGCCGTGGAAGATCGGTCACCTGCTGACCTTCCTCTTCCTCGGCGGCGCGTTCGCCGCGACGGTCGACGGTGCCATCGTCATCCAGGGCCTGAAGCGCTCGGACGGCACGACCTGGGAGGCGCTGAAGGACAAGGACGGCAACAACCTCGTCGTCACGCCGACCAAGCTGGACGACGGGGGCGCGCTCGAGAACGGGATCATCGTCGGTTCGATCCCGACTGAGGACATCGACTCGGGCACGTACATGGCGGTCCGCGCGCACTACACGGAGAGCGGCAACGCGGCCGCGCTCGTGGCGGGCGCGGCCATCATCACCGGCCTGCGCGACGTGCCGAGCGGCGACACGGACGACCTGCTCTCCAAGGTCCACGCCAGCTGACGCCGGCGCGAAGAGGATGACGGGGAGCCGATGACGAGGGATCCCCACGGGACCGCGGGCGGACCGGAGCCGGCCAAGTCGAAACCCGACAGGCCTGCTTCGGTCCGCGTGTCGGTCAGGAGTCCGCGGACGCGCGTGCGGATCGCCGACCGCGGGAAGTTCGGCGGAAAGTGACGGAGGTGCGGGGCCATGGGGCGTGTGAAGGAGGGCGACGAGCTTCTGCTCGAGATCGGCTCGACCGCGCCCTTCGTCGTCGAGATGGTCGACGACGCCGGCTTCCCGCTCCAGCTCGGCGGCGTCGACAACGCCGTCTTCACCATCAAGGCGTCCGCGACGGACGAGGACGACGACGCCGTTGTCAGCTTCGTCTCGCCCGCGGTCGAGGTCGTCGACAGTGCCGGGCACCTGGACCCCGACATCGACCCGTCGTTCCTCCGCATGTCGCCCGCGGCCGACGCGCTCGAAGGCGTCGCGCCCGGCCTCTACATCGGGCAGGGCGCCATTCGGTACGGGTCCCCGGACATGTGGCGCACGCTCGACGAGGTGCGCGTCCGGATCCGCAAGCCGATCGCGGTGCTCGAATGATCACCGTGCCCGAGCTGCGCGCCGAGCTGCGGCCGGCGACCAACGAGGACGACACGCTCGCCGGCATCCGCGAGCAGGTCGTCGCCATGTGGGAGCACGAGACGTGCGCCCTGTGGGACGCCCGCGAGGGCCACGTCATGACGCTCGAGGTGCACCGCTCCGCGCGGACCGTCGACCTCCCCGCCATGGGCGTCTCCGAGATCGACAAGGTGGAGACGCGCTCCGCGCTCATCGACGACGAGTGGGTCGAGCTGGATGAGTCGGACTACATGCGCGTCGGGGCGCGCGGCCTGCGTCGCCTCGGCGGCGAGTGGGGCGAGGGCACCCTGGTCCGCGTCACGGCCGACGTCGGCATGGCACAGGCGCCGGCCGACATCCGCAAGGCGCTCCTGGTGCAGGCTCGGTTCCTGCGCGAGCGTCTGCGGGACGGCATGGTCGCGGCGCGATCGCAGGCGTTCGAGCAGGGTTCGACGAACTACGAGACGGCCGATCTGCACCCGCTGTTCCTGCGGGCTGCGATGCGGCACCGGCGGGAGATGCACTGATGCCCGACCCGGTGCGCATCTCCATGGTGCCCGGCCGCGACCTGACGGCTCTCATCGCCCACGCCAAGGTGAACTACGGGCCCGAGGGTTTCCGTCGCATGGCGTTCGCGTCGTTCACGCGCGACGCGCCGATCATCGCCGGCCGCATCTCCACGAGCGTGCGGCAGGGGCGATTCGGTCTGCAGGTCCGGACCGGTGCGCTCGCGCGCAGCATCGCCGGCGTGGCGGACGAGGTCGACGGGCAGCCGGCCATCCGCGTCGGCATCCTGAAGCAGGGCGGCGCCGCAGTGTACGCCGGCGTGCAGGAGCTGGGCACCAAGGGGAAGGAGCCCGACTCCCCGTATCCGACGATCCGGCCGAAGCGCGGGAAGGCGCTCGCCATCCCCGTCGGTCCCGCGCTGACGAACGCCGGCGTCGCGCGCGAGAACAATGGGCAGCCGGTGTCCCCGCGGAACTACCCGCGCCCGCTGCGATTCATCCCGGTGAACCGCGGGCGCACCGTCGGCGTCCTGGTCGACACGAACACGAAGGCCGCGTCCGAGCGGAACCGACGGCGCGCGAAGGCCGACGCCGGCGGCTTCGTCATCAAGGACACCATTGGGCCCGACTCCTTTCACGGCGTCGTCGCATTCGTCCTGGTGCGGTCGGTCGACATCCGCGCGAAGCACTACCTGTTGAACGGCCTGAACCGCGAGCTGCCGTTCGCGCTCGGTCGGCTCGGCGCGAAGCTCGCCGCCGGCATCGCCGGTCCTGGCGGCGGGGCGGGTGCGCCGTGAACCAGTCCCGACCGAACGACCGCGACCCGATGCTGGCGATGGGCGAGGACGTCGCCGCGTGCGTGCGCCAGGCGGGCGGCGGCAAGTACGAGATCCGACGCGGGCCGGTGAACTGGACCTCGTGGCCGTTCGAGAAGCATCCGCGCGGCGCATCCATCGTCGTCGCCGACGCGGCCATGTTCTTCCCGCCCGAGTCCCCCGGCCGCGAGGCGACGCTGCACATCGACCTCTGCATGGCGCTGCGCGACTGGTCGGATCCGAACCCGGCGCAGGCGGACGACGGCGCCGTGAACGAGCTGTTCAACCACGCGCGGATGGCGTTGCAGCTGCTCTCGAAGCGGCAGCGCGCCGGCGAGTCGGCGCTGTTCAGCGTCAACCTCGCTTCCGCGCGGTTCCAGGAGCTCACCGACGACCAGTTCACGATCGTGGTGGCTCGAACGACGGTCCAGGTGACGTTCTAGGAGGACGCGCAATGTCGAAGGTTGGTTTTCAGGTCTACGGTCTCTTCGGCTCGCGCGCGATCTTCACGCGCGACGCGGTCGGCGGAACCACGTACCCGCCGGTCGATCTCGGCACCATCGAGCCGGTCTCCCCGAACGTCACGACCGAGGAGGCGGTGCTCGAGGACTCCGAGTCGGGTGTGCGCAAGGAGGTCGACAAGGCCATCACGAAGATCTCCGAGACGGCGGAGATCGTCTGCAAGAACCTGTCGATCGACAACCTCGCGTTCCTGTTCCTCGCGGAGCGCCCGGTCGCGTTCGAGCAGGCGGCCGGACTGCACGTCGGCACGCACGAGGTGCACGCGGGCAGCCTCATCCAGTGCCTGGGTGCGAGCGGCGAGCGCCTGTACTCGCTCTATCGCATCGTCGCCGTGTTCTTCGGGACGCAGACGCTCGGCACCACGCTGACGGACATCGATCCGGCAGCTGGAACGCTGGAGTTCACGACGACGGACCCGGCCGTTTCGAACGGCCAGTTCATTGTGCTGCCGGGCGGCGGGCTCGCGAACGCCGCCGTGAACGCCGGCACGTACAAGGTCGTGTCGAAGACGGGCTCCGGGCCGTGGGTCTACACGGTCACCGGCTTCGGCCCCGACGCGATCGCGGAGTCGCCGGCCGCCGGCCAGTGGATGAAGAAGGACGCCGGCACCATCTGCGAGGCGGGCGTCGATTACGACGACTATCGCCTGCAGCGCGGCATCATAAAGGCGATCGACGGCGGCGCGTTTGGCGACTTCGGCGACGCCGCGACCTCGGGCGTCTCCATCATCGTGCAGGCGAAGGCCATCACCGGCAACCGCCTCATCAAGCCGACCGATCTCAAGGGCGAGATCAAGGGCACGATGGAGCTGTACTGGGCGTCCGACAACTACGAGCGCGAGATGGTGCGGCGCTGCCGCGTCGCGCTCTCGCCGGGCGGCTCGCAGTTCACGGCGACCGACTTCTCGCAGTTCACGTTGAACCTGCGCGTCCTGTCCGACCTCACCGCCGACGACGTCGCCGGCGACATGGTCGCGACGGTGGGCGACCTGCCCGACGAGACGAGCTGATCGGAGTACCTGGACCGTCGGCCCCGCGCCGTGCCACCGGTGCGGCGCGGGGCTTCTTCCCGAGACCGAAGAGCACAGAACAGGAGAGAAGAGAGCATGGCATCGACCAAGGCGAGCGCGCCGCCCAAGCCGCGCGACCACACGCTCGACGACGAGATGAACCGGCGCTCGGTGATGCGCACACTGATTCCCGGAACCGTCGTCGACCTGTCGGACCTGATGCCCGGGTTGACCGTGACGGTGTACCCGGCGGGATGGGCGCACCTGGTTCCGTTCGGCGAGGCCATCCAGGCCGTGGCCGGGCGGTTCGTCGCCGAGTTCAAGCGCGCGCAGCTGCTGCGGCCGTTCTCCGCGCAGGGGTACGGCGAGAGCGAGGCCGAGCAGATCCGCCTGCGGAACGATCGGCAGGAAGCCGAGAACGGATGGCTGCGCGCGGCCGCGCAGGCCGTGCTGCCGACCGTCATGGGGCGGATGCAGGAGCTGGTCGCGCAGTGCGTCGTGTTCTCGCCGTCGCACATGCCGGACGGCGGCCCCGCCATCACGGTCGACGATCTCCTCATGTCGCACGTGCCGACGCTGTGCGAGGCGTGGGTCCTCGAGACGTTCGGCAGCGAAGTGCGGCGGCGCCCTTGGGTCGCCGCGATCGAGCGCGCGGTCGCGGCGGCAACCGGCAAGCGCGTTCCGATGTCGGAGATGCTCTCCAAGCTCTCGTCGCTGCGGGACACCGTGTCGAAGACGTCCTCCATCGGAGACAACCCGGATTCCCGTACGGCGGATGGAGTCTCCCCCAGTTCGGACTCTGGTGCGACCGCGCCGGAACCCACTCCCGAATGACGATGGCCGCCGAGGTCGACCGCATGGCGCTCGCGATCGGCGGCGTGTTCGACGCCAAGGGCAGGAAGGCGATGGTCGAGTACACGGCGGACCTGCGCGGTGACGACGCGGACGAGGCGCGCGGCGACAAGCCGTTCGACGCCGAGTCCGAGGCGTTCGCCGAGCGAAAGAGGAAGCTGAGGGAGCAGATGGTCGCGCGCGCGAACGAGCGTGCGGCGAACCGTCGCTGAAGACGAGTGGCGAACAACCAGCAGCAGGTCAGCGTCGTCGCGGTCCTGGTCGACAGGCTCTCCCCGGGCCTGTCGAAGATCCGCAATCAGCTGACGGGCCTGAATCCCGCCGTGAGCCGGCTCGGATCCGGCTTCTCCACGCTCGGCGGCCAGGTCACCGGACTGCTGGGTGCGTTCGCCGGACTCGCCGGCATCGAGAAGTCCATCCACCTGGCCGAGGAGCACGAGAAGGCGGAGGTCCGGCTGCTGGCTGCTCTCGGCGGTCGGCGGCGCGCGCTCGAGGAGATTCTCGAAGTCACCAAGGAGCTGAAGGCGCTCGCGCCGACGCTTTCCGACCTGCAGCTGAAGGACTCGGCGACGCTGTTGCTGAACCTCGGCGTGGCGAGCGACAAGCTGCGCGATTCGCTGCAGGCTGCCGCCAACACGTCCGTGGCGCTTGGCGTCGACCTCGAGACGGCGACGCGGGAAATCGCGCAGATCCAGGACGGGAAGCTCGGGAGGCTCGGCGGGAAGATCCCGGCGCTGCGCCAGCTCGCCGAGGACGGTCGGCTCGCCGCGGAGGGCGTGGCGACGCTGAACCGGGTGTTCCGCGACCAGGCCGCCGCGCTCGGCGCGACGACGTTCGGGAAGATCGAACAGGCGCTCGACCGCGTCGAGGAGCACGCCCGCGCGGTGGGCAAGGCGTTCGGGGAGCTGAAGGCGACGTTCCTCTCGCAGTTCGCGGACGAGCTGGAGGGGCTCGCCGAGTTCGTTCATGGCGACACGTTCACCGTCATCATCGACGTGGTGCGCGAGCTGGTGCCGGCGCTGACGAAGGCGGTCGGGCTCATCGCCGGATTCATCGCATTCCGAACCGTCGGCGGCATCCTCGTCAACAGCGTGCTGAGGCCGATCGGGTCCATCGCTTCCGGCCTGTTCTCCATCCTGGGAATCGTCGGCCGCCTCGTCGTCGCCATGGGCCCGCTCGGCATCATCCTCGTGCCGTTCGTCGCGGGCGTCCTGAAGGCAGTCGGCGCGTTCGACAGCTTGAAGTCCGCCATCGGTTCGGTCGGCGAGCTGTTCGAGAAGCTGAAGAGCGGCGACGTCACGGTCGAGGAGCTGTTCGTGCGCGCGCGGTTCGGCGCCGAGCGGCTCGCCGTCACGGTCGACGAGCTGCTCATCGGTCCGGTGACGTCGTTCCTCGACGCGACCATTGGGAAGATTGAAAAGATCGGCGAGAAGGTCGGCGGGGTCCTGAAGCGCTTCGACCTGCTGCGCGACGCGGAGACGGAGAGCGAGAAGCGCACGCGCGAAATCGAGGAGACGGCGCAGGGCATCATCGACCAGGCGCGCACGTTCGGCGGGCCTGTTCCGACGATCGAGGACGCGCGCAAGCAGGCGGCGCAGACGCTCGGCTTCCTCGACGGCGTGAAGACCACGCAGTCCGAGGCGATCTCCGCGACGGAGAGGCTGAAGCAGCGCCTCTCCGAGATCTCCGAGCAGGAGAAGCGTGCGCTCGACGACATCCGGGCGAAGCGCCAGGAGGCGTCCGAGGCCGAGGACCGGCGGCTCGACACCGCGCTCGAGGCGTTCCGCTCGCAGATCGACTCCACGCAGGACGAGCTGGACCGCATTACTGCATCCGAGCGAATCATCCGCCTCACGGCGCATGTCGAGGAGATCGATCCCGCCGAGATCCGGAAGCTGACGGCGCGGCTCGACTCGGATCTGGCGGAGCCGACGCGCAAGGTGCTCGAGGAGGCGCTGAAGCAGGGAGTTCAGTCGGGCGCGATCTCCGCGCAGCGTGCGGCCGACATCCTCGCCGAGTCTGAGATCCCGGCGCTGCAGCAGAAGCAGCAGATCCTCGACGGCAACATCGGGCGGGTGAACCAGGAGCTGCGCGCGCTCGACGGCATCGTGCGCGAGCAGTTCGAGGAGCTGAACCACATCGAGCTGGTCGCCACCTCGCTCGAGGAGGGACGGGCGAAGCGCGAGGAGATCCTCGAGACGACGGGGAAGCAGGCGGAGCTGACGCGCGACCTGGTCCGGCTCGAGCGCGAGCGCGCGCTCGCCGGCGCGGACCTGGCGGCGGCTGAGCAGCGCGTGACCGGCGTGCGCATCGCCGCGGCCGGCAAGATCGTGGAGGACGCGCGCAAGGCCCGCGGGGACCTGGACGACCAGATCCAGGACATCGGCGAGCTGCAGAAGACGGGCGCGATCGGTGGGTTCGACGCCATTGAGCGCCAGAACGCCGCCATCGGCGCGTTCAAGGCGAAGGTCGCCGAGTCGAACGTGGAGCTCGAGCGCATGCGCGCGGAGTTCCCGCAGATCTCTGCGGCAATCGACGACGCCGAGAAGGAGCTGGCGGACCTGACGCGCGGGTTGCACCAGGTCGACCAGGACGACTTCTTC
>CAZOLL010000022.1:7990-18473 GCA_964580365.1 uncultured Phycisphaeraceae bacterium | reverse complement strand
AAGGGCAACGAGGTGGTGAAGCAGGCCGCTGCGCTGCTCGCGGCCAGTTCGCTCCGCTGCTCGGCTTTCTGCGCAAGACGATCCACTCGCGCGGCTGCCTCGTCCCGCCGCGACGTCTGATCGCCGACGCCGTCGGGCACGAGCCGACCGCCGGCCCGTTCCTCGCCTACATTCGCGCCAAAGTCGACGACGTCTACGGCTGAGCGGCGAGCACTCGCGCCACCGCGTCGGCGACGACGGCGTGGCCGCGCGCGTTCAGGTGACCCTCGGCGTGGTAGCACGCGGCCGCGTCGGTCGCGTCGAGTGCGTCCATCGTGTCGACGACCGTCACGCCGCCTGCTTTCGACAACTCGAGCACCGATCGCCCCGGATCGCGCCGGTCGAGCGTGACCCGCCCGAGCTTCATGTCGCGCACGAGCCGCTCGAACTCGGCCGGCACGACCTGCACTCGCGCGGGGATGCGCACGAGCCACAGCCGCACCGACGCGCCGCCGCAGGAGCGCGCAAGCTCGGTGAACGACTTCGCGGTGAGCAGGATCTCCTGCCGCGTCTGTTCGTCCGCCGCGTCGCGCGCCATGCCCCGCATCAGCCCGAGGTTCCAGACCGGCTGAGCGGACGCGAAGCCGAGCGCCACCAGCGCGCCGCCGAGGTGCGCGTCGAGGACGCGGCCGAGCGCCCACGACGAGCGCCAGTAATCGAGCTCCCACGCGTGCGCGGTGTCGAAGTGTTCGCCGATCCGCTGCTCGACTGCCGCGGTCGCCTCCTCGCCGCGATTCAACACGCCGGCGAACGGGGAGTCCTTGCCGCCGAACGGCGGCACGCGGCGGAGGAAGTCGCGCAGATCGTCGAGGTCGTTGCCGTCATAGAACGTCGCGACGATGTCGGTCGGGAGCAGCTCGAGATAGAGGCGCTTGGCGGTGAGGAGCTGTTCACCCGGGCCGTATCCGGACACCGCGGCGTTGTACACGCGCACCGGGGTCGACGGCTTCGCCTCGCGCAAGAGCGCCTCGAGCCGGCGCGGCCAGCACTCCGGCTCCGTCACGCCGAACCCGACCGTCATCGAATCGCCGAGCACGAGGATGCGCCGGCGACCCGGCGTCTTGTCCTTCTCCCACTCCGAGTCGCGGAAGCCGTCGCCGTTCGTGACGAAGGGGATGCCGGGGAACTGCGGATGGCGCGACTTGCCGGAGAAGTGCGGCGCGTACGTCCACTTCGGCTGCACCGCATGGACGAGCAACTCGCGCGCGGCGCTCGAGTCGTCCGCGGCCATCTTGTAGGGATCGGCCGGCGGCCAGTGGTGCAGTGCGACGTCGAGCGCGAGCGCGGCGCCGGCCGACGCGAGGACGGCCAACAGCACGCGCGACGCGACGCGCGCGAGTCGCGAGCGCGTGCGCCACGGCGCGACGATCCACAGCGCGATGACGAACAGAGTCGACGCGATGCACAGCGTCGGCACCGCCTCGCGAGGGATCGGCCGCCACGCGAGGAGGACGAGGAGCGCCGCGACGACGGCGAGCCCCGCGAGCCGCAGGACGCGCTCGCGTTTTTCAGTGCTCTCGTCGCTCACCGCGCCGGCCTACTTCTTCGTCACGCTCGTCTGGCTCTCGTTCGCATAGGAGCGCCCGAACTTCCCGAACTCGGAGTCGACTTCGACGTCGCCCGCCAGCTTGTAGGACGCCTTCCCGTTCTTGATCGCGTCGAGCATCGCGCCCATCGCGCTCGCCACCGACGCCTTGAAGCCGATGTCGATCGGCTGCTCCTGCCCCGCGGAGAACGCGGGCTTCGTGCCGACGCCGCCGTCGAACAGGCGGACGCCGCCGACGTCGATGCCCGCCGTGAGCTTCGAGAGCGTCACGGCGAACTGGTTCGGGTTCGCGACCTTCAGAGAGAGCGTGCCCTCGACACCCGAGAGGTCGACTTTGTTCATCTTCACGCCGGCGAGCTCGATCTTCGGGACGTCCGGCACCGGCAGCTTGCCCTCGTGCCGCAGCGGCAGGTCGAACCGCTTTCCGCCCGGCGCGTCGAGACCGACCTTCAGGTCGGCCGCGTACGGCACCACCGAGCCGCGCTTCACCTGCGGCAACAGCTCGAGCAACGACGCGAAGCCGATCTCGACCGGGACGCGCACGTTCTTCTTGCCGCTCGCGGGGATTGCGCCGATGTCCTTCAGGCTGCCGGAGAACAGCGACTTGCCCGCCGCGAGCGACGACGACAGCGCGTAGTCGAGGTTCGCGACCGGCAGATCCACGCTGTAGGGGTTGTCCACGTCGACGCCGACGTCGAGCTTGATCGACGACATCGAGAGATCCGCGAGCTTCGCGTCGGTGATCTTCGCGCTCGGAGTCGGGAGTTGCTCGAGCAGCTGCTTCATCGTGTCGCAGCCGGTGGACGACCAGGCGGCGACGAGGAGAACGAACGCGAGAGGACGCTGGCGCATGACGCGGGCTCCGACCGGGCCTCGACGGAAAGTCGAGGATTCTAGTCGGAACGACGCGTCCGCTACATCACGGGAGCACGCCGTAGAACGACGAGCTGAACCCGGGGAACAGAGTCGCCGCCGGCACGCCGTACAGCTTCTGCCCGAGCTCCGCGAAGATGTTGCGGAAGTCTGCGACCATCGGGAGTTCGCCGTCGTCGTCGAGGTTGTTCGGGTCCATCGCCGGGTGCGCCGTCTTCACGCCGCCGGTCACGCCCCCACCGAGGACCATCACCGGGTTCACCGTGCCGTGGTCCGTGCCGTCGCTGCCGTTCTCGTAGCAGGTGCGACCGAACTCGGAGTACACGACGATCACGGTGTCGTTCACGAGGTTGCGCGCGGTGAGGTCGGTGTACAGCGCGTCGAGCGCTTCGGACATGTTCTGCAGCCGGCTCGAGTGGTACCCGTCCTGCTCCTGCTCGGAGTGCGTGTCGAAGCCGCCGTACTCGAGGTGGAAGACGCGCAGGCCGACGCCGGCGACCATCAACCGGAGAATCATCTTCAGCGAGTCGGACAGGTAGCTGTCCGGGTACGCACCCGTGTAGTTGATCTCGGGCACGTTCTTGAACGTGTCGATCAGCGACAGGAGACCCTTCGCCGTCGTCCCGACCGTCGCGAGCTTGCCGGTGCCGGGCGCGAGGGTGTTGACGACCGACTCGTACGCGATGCGGCGGTTGTTGCGGTCCCACCAGTTGTCGCCGTCATACGGGAAGTTGAAATCACCGAGCCACCAGAACGCCGGCACGAACTCGTCGGCACCGAGGTAGGCGAGGTTTGGCGAGTCGCCGACGTCCATCGCCACCGGGAATGCCGGCGCGGGGTTCTGGTTCAACAGGCGGCCGACCCATCCCGTCGCCGACTGGTTGGTCGGGTCGCCTTTCGCCCAGATCTGCGCGGCGATTTCGTGGGAGAAGTTCGGGTTCGGGTAGGAGACGCCCTGGATCAGCGCGAGCTTGCCCTGGTCGAGCTTCGCCTTCAGCGCCGCGAGCGCGGGGTTGAAGCCGATCTGCGTGTCGACCTTGAGGAGCGTTGGATCCGGGATGTTCAGAGTGGGCCGGAACTCGGAGTAGTAGGTCCCGCCGTTCACGCCGAACGGGACGATCGTGTTGAGACCGTCGTTGCCGCCGCCCATCTCGAGCAAGATGAGGTTCTTCGTGCTGCCGCCCACGCCCGCATAGGCGCCGCGCAGGATCACGCTCGGCAACAGCGCCGCCGTCGGCAGCAGGACCGCGCCACGCTTCAGGAACTCGCGTCGGATCATTGCCATGATTCGATCTCCGTGGCCGCGCTCAGTGGATCTGGAACTCGGGCAACGACATCACGACGGCGATCAAGCCGCGCGCCTTCGCGTCGAGCAGATCTTCGTCGTTCGGGTCGAACGCGTTCGGGTTGCCGTCTTCGTCCGCCAGCACGTAGGTGACGAGCGACGAACGTGTCGACGCGCTCACGGTCATCGGACCGAGCTTCGAGAGGATCACGTTCACGAGCCCGTTCGCGTCGAGCTTCTTGATCTTCTTGTCGCCGCCGAGGAACGCACGCAGATCCCACGTGATGATGTCGCTCGGGTCACGCAGGTCGGCGAGGAAGTCGGCGAGCTTCAGGCGCTCGAGCAGGCCGGAGGTCTCGATCCACTTCAGACCCTCCTTCCAGCCGAACACCGAGGGCGGCTGGAACAGGCTCATGCCGAGCGCCTCGGTGTACGTGCCGACCCACGAGTACTCGTCGTTCTCCTCCGGCAGCGCCGCGCCGAGGTACTGCAGCGAGCCGACGTAGAACTCGACCGGGTTCTTCACGCGCGAGTTCTTCGCGTCCGACGAGTAGAAGGCGGGCGTGGTGAAGATCTCCTTCAGCACCGCCTTGATGCTCGTGTCGGAGTCGATGTACGCCTTCGCGATCTTGTCGAGCACCGGGTCATCGAGCGCGACCTCGTAGGCGAAGAAGCTCCACAGCTTCATCGCGATGCGCCGCGCGGTCGCCGGATCCTCCGCGAGAAGGTCGACGATGTCTTCGCCGTCGAAGTTGCCCGTGTGTCCCTTGAACGTCTTCGACGAGAAGTCGTGGTTGTCGTCGTCGTGGAAGAACGTGTAGTTCGGGTAGTCGCCGCCGATCGTCCACCCGGTGAAGGCGCGCGCGCTCTCCTGGATGTCGGTCTCGGTGTAGTTGGCGTTGCCGTTCTTGTCGTACACGCCGGTCGAGAACAGCTCCATCAGCTCGCGCGCATAGTTTTCGTTCGGGTTCGCGGCGATGTTCGTGTCGTTGTCGAGCCAGAGGATCATCGCCGGGTCGCGGCTGACCGCGAGCAGCATGTCGCGGAACTTTCCGAGCGCGTTCGCCCGCAGCGTGCGGTTCTGTCCGTGCATCAGCTCGAGGATCTCGACCTTGTCGATGCTGGTCGCGAAATGGTTGTGCCAGAACGCAGTGAGTTTCTCGACGAGCGGTCGCTTCGTCCGCAGCATGCGGCGCACCCACCACGCGGACAGACTGTTCACGCCGTTCAGCTCGAGTTCGATCGGCCAGGCGTCGCTGGACTTGTCCGGTTTCAGAAGTTTGTCGACCGTCTTCTTCAGGCCCTGACCCAGCGCCTTCTTGACCGACTTGTCGGTCGCTGCGAAACCGGCGCGCCGCAAGAGGTGCGACGCGTTCTCCTTGTTCCACTTGATGCCCATCGACGGCTCCCGGACCGGAGAAGGAGGAACACCCGACGATCCCTACATCGAACCGCGGACACCGCTTCTTCAGGGCATTCCTGCGGACACGCGTCGGTCGCGCCACGTTGGACGCCGAACCGGCCGCGAAGGTCCCCATATGTTTCGAGTTCTTCGACGTGACACCGCGGCGGCGGCGATTCCGGACGCAAACCCCTACGCTGTCTCGATCGGTTCATCTGGAGCTCGACACATGCGACGGTCCTCCGCGGTCGTGTTCGCCGCGATCCTCTCGATCGCGTCCGGCAGCGCTCTCGCCGGCGACCGCATCACCGGGAAAATGTTCTCCACGCGCTCCGAGGTGCTCGGCCGGCATGGCATGGTCTGCACGAGTCAGCCGCTCGCGACGCAGGCCGGCCTCGAGATGCTGCGGCGCGGCGGCAGCGCCGTCGACGCGGCGATCGCCGCGAACGCCGTCCTCTGCGTCGTCGAGCCCGTCAGCTGCGGAGTCGGCGGGGACCTGTTCGCGATCGCGTGGGACGCGCAGAACAAGAAGCTCGCCGGCCTGAACGGCAGCGGTCGCTCGCCGCGCTCCCTCACGCTCGACGAGTTCAAGAAACGTGGCGTGCGCACGATTCCGAGCCGCGGCGTGCTGCCGATCACCGTCCCGGGCTGCGTCGACGCGTGGTGCACGATGCACGCGAGGTTCGGCAAGCTTCCGCTCACGGAAGTCCTCGCGCCGGCAATCCAAATCGCACGCGAGGGTTTCCCGGTCACCGAGCTCATCGCGTACTACTGGGCGAACGGCGTCACCGCGCTGCGCGAGTACCCGAACTTCGTCGAACAGTTCACGGTCGACGGCCGCGCGCCGAAGACCGGCGAGATCTTCGCCAACCCGAACCTCGCCGCGCTGCTCGAAAAGATCGCCGCCGGCGGTCGCGACGCGTTCTACACCGGCGACGTGGCCCGCGCGATCGAGAACACCGTGAAGCGCCAGGGCGGCTTCCTCACTGCGGAAGACCTCGCTTCGCACAAGTCCGAGTGGGTCGACCCCGTATCGACGAACTACCGCGGCTTCGACGTGTGGGAGCTGCCGCCGAACGGCCAGGGCATCGCCGTGCTGCAGATGCTGAACGTGCTCGAAGGGTACGACCTCAGGTCGATGGGCTTCGGCTCGGTCGACCACGTTCACTTGTTCCTCGAGGCGAAGAAGCTCGCGTTCGAGGACCGCGCGAAGTTCTACGCGGACCCCGAATTCGCCAAGGTGCCCGTGAACGAGCTGATCTCGAAGGACTACGCCGCGAAGCGCCGCGCCCTCGTCGAGATGGGCCGGGCGGCGAGGGCGATCGAGCCGGGCAACCCCGCGCTCGAGCGCGGCGACACCATCTGCCTCACCACCGCCGACGACGCGGGCAACATGGTCTCGTGGATCCAGTCGAACTACCGCGGCATGGGTTCGGGCGTCTGCCCCGACGGACTCGGCTTCATCATTCAGGACCGCGGCGAGCTGTTCGACCTCACCGAAGGTCGCGCAAACACGTTCGCGCCGGGCAAGCGCCCGTTCCACACGATCATCCCCGGCTTCGTGACGAAGGAGGGCGCTCCGTACCTCGCGTTCGCGGTGATGGGCGGAGCGACGCAACCGCAGGGACACGTGCAGGTGCTGATCAACCACATCGACTTCGGGATGAACGTCCAGGAAGCGGGCGACGCGCCGCGCATTCTTCACAACGGTTCGTCCGAGCCGACCGGCGAGCGGATGCTGGACGGAGGATCGGTCTCGCTGGAGAGCGGCTTCGCTCCCGAAGTCGTGCGCGGATTGATCGCCCGCGGCCACAAGATCGCGCTCACGGTCGGCGACTACGGCGGATACCAGGCGATCCGCGTCGACGCGAAGACCCGCGTCTACTTCGGCGCGTCCGAGGGACGGAAGGACGGGGCGGCCTCCGGGTACTGATCGGGGGCGGCGCGCGTTGCCGAGGGCACGAGCGATGCTAGATCGGTCGCCGGTCGGATCGGTCCGCCCCCACCCCCAACTGGGACCCATGAACCGCCAACGCCGCCTGCGCCGTTCATTGCAGTTCGCCATCGCGACGCTCGCGATCGCGTCGCCCGCCCTCGCCGGCGTGAAGCTGAAGGCCGTGCGCTTCCCCGTCGGACTGAACGGCGAGAACGGGACCAAGACGCCGCCGCTCGACGCGCCGATCTCGCAGCGAGTGGTGTTCGAGTTCGACGGCAAGCCGAAGCTCGGGCCCGACCCCTCGACGACGCTCCTCATCCACGTCGCGTCGACCAACGCGCAGGGCCAGCCGATCGACTCGAGAGCGATCGGCACGTTCGAAGTCGCGGGCAACAACGTCCTCTTCACGCCCCGGCTCCCCACCGCCGGACTCGATGCGAGCTTCGGCCCGACTTCCGATCTCGCGGCGGATGCGTCGCTCCCCGGACTCCTGCCGGACACGCGGTACACGATCGATGTCGACGTCGACGGCGGCGGCGTGAAGAACCTGAAGGGCGTGAAGTCCGGTGTCACGCTCCCGCTGGAGATGAAGACGTCGGACGACCCGGCGCTGTGGTTCGCGAACGTCGGCTCCGCGAAGCCGAAGGACGATCCCGACGGCTCGCGCCCCGACGACGGCGCGCACGGCGTGCACCCGAACACGTTCGACGACCCGGCCGGACTCTTCGAGAACATCGGCGCGAAGAAGCGGCCTCCGTTTCGGCTGCGGTTCAAGGGCCCGCTCGATCCGTCCGCGGGGAACGTGTCGT
Source organism: uncultured Phycisphaeraceae bacterium (assembly GCA_964580365.1). Taxonomy (GTDB): domain Bacteria; phylum Planctomycetota; class B15-G4; order B15-G4; family JADJEK01; genus CAZBOK01. Next base: position 10,583 of record CAZOLL010000022.1, on the reverse strand, counting down.
CCGACAACCTGCGGTTGCGCGCGGTGAAGGACGAGAACGGCGCGCCGATCGACGTCGTGCTCCCGGCGGACGTCGTTCTCGTCGCGAACGCGCCGAAGCGCGCGGAGATCTTGTTCTTCCCGCACGGCATCCTGCCGCTCGCGTGCTCGGTGCAGATCGAGTGGTCTTCGAAGTTGCGCACGTTGTCCGGCGTCGCGTCGGACCCGAGCGCCGCGCCCGCGACGTTCGAGCGCACGGCGCGCTTCCGCATCGCGAATGATCCGAAGGTCGCGCCCTCGATCCTCGATCGGATCGTCGAGGAGTTCGACGACGCGCTGCATCACGACCCGTCGGTCGCCGTGCTCGGCGTCGCGCCGGCGGCGTGGGCGCAGAACGGCAGCGGTGCGTTGCGCGCGACGTTCGGCTTCGGCGGCGACGGTTCGATCGGCCGCTTCGAGCCGCCCGACTCGGTGCACACGATCCACATCGACACCGACTCGCAGACCTTCCCGCTGTTCGACGGCTCGACGCCCGATGCGGCACCGGGCACGGTCGTCACCGGCGGCGTGTTCTCGTTCACCGACTTCCACGTGCCGCCGAACGTGACGATCGAGATCCGCGGCTCGCGCCCGGCGCTCATCGCGTGCACCGGAACTTGCCTCATCGAAGGGCGCGTCGACGTGCGCGGCACGGACGGCGCCGACGACGTCACGTTCGACTCCGCGATCATCCGAGTTCCCGGCGGAGCCGCGGGAGCCGGAGGCGGACGCGGCGGCGATGCGCACCCCGTCGCGTCGACGATCGGCTCGACCTTCTTTCAGGGAATGCAGACGCCGCAGTTCGGACAGAGCGGCTTCGGTCCCGGCAACGTCCCCGGCGGCGGAGGCGGCGGCGGACAGTGCGGGTGCACGATGCCGTGGATGCCATTCACGGGCGATCCGTACTGCCAGCAATTCGCCAGTGCCGGCGACGGAAGCCGCGGCTCGGGCGGCGGCGGCGGTTCCTTCCAGGTGTTCCTGCCGACCGCGCCGGAAGATCCAGGGACGTTCGTCTCCGGCCGCCGCGGCGGCATCGGAATCGGCGACCACCTGCCGATCGCGTTCGACCCGACGCTGCCGATCCCCGCGGAACCCGAGGCCTACGACGACGCAACGTCGAACGCGGTCGCGCGGCCGAACCTGAACCCCACGTTTGCGGACGCCTACGCGGCCGGAATGATCTTCGACAAGAACACGTTGATGGACACCGGCACGACCTGGGCCACGACGAAGCGCGTCCTCCTCTTCGGCAATGCTGGTCCCGCGGTCTTCTCCGACGCCGATCCGGACAACGACTTCATCGGAGCGAACGGCGAGCTCGCGCAGGCGATCGGCGGGCAGGGCGGCGGCGCCGGCGGCAGCCGCACCGAAGGTCTCTCCCAGGTCTGCAAGCCGGTCATCTTCGATTCGCTGCATCTCCCGCTCACCGTCCTCGATTCTCGCGGCGGCAGCGGCGGCGGCGCGGGCGGCGCGGTTACGTTTCAAGCGCTCGGCGCTCTGACCGTGACCGGCGAGATCCTCGCGACCGGCGGGCGCGGCGGCGGCGGCGAGGAGGTCGGTGTCTCGAGTCGCGGAGGCGCCGCCGGCGGCGGGTCGGGCGGAGCCGTGCTCCTGCAGTCCGCGGTGAACGTCTTCGTCTTCGAGGACGCGACGGCGCCGAGCACGTTGATCGACGTGTCGGGCGGCTGCGGAAATGACGCGAGCCTTCTCAGCTCCTCCGCGTCGACCGGCACGACCGGCGGCGACAGCAACGTGATCCAAGTCGGCGACGGCGGCCCCGGCGGCCCCGGCCTCGTGCAGATCCAGGCGCCGCCCGGTGCACCCGACCAGATCGACGAGACGCGCGTCGTCGCAAAGATCACGCGCAGCGCGTTCTCGATCAACTGCGCTGCCGTCGAGACGATCGACCCGATCGTGGCGCGAGAGAAGACGCCCGCGCCGTTCACGTCGCAGTCCGGCGCGCTCTCGACGTGGTACGACCTCGGCGCGGTCGTCGCGCCGTTCCGCCCGTCGATCCAGACCTCCGCCGGCGCGCTCGCGGGCCCGTTGTTCGGTATCCCCGGACAGGGTCCGTTCTTCACCGGAACGGACGACACGACCGGCCTCGTCGAGACCGAGGCGAGCGGCGCGGTCACGACGCCGCTCGACAACGACTTCCGCGTCCGCTCGCCCGACCTCGGAATGCAGGACTTCATTCCGAACGGGCCCACGTGGTTCCAGAACGTCCGCATCCTCTTCCAGGGCGCCGACGAGGACCTCGCGAACCCGGGCACGCCCGACCTCGCGAGCGCGACCGCCTTCGTCGCGGACCCGACGCTGTTGAACGGCAAGCGCTTCGTGCGCATCGGCGTCAGCTTCGACATCTCGGCCGGCGTGCCGTTCACGCGCTCGCTCGACGTGCCGCGCCCGCAGATGGACTCGGTCGACCTGCCGTTCCGCGGGTGATCGGTGCAGCAAACGCGTATCTTCCGAGACTTTGCGAGAACAGGAGTGGAGCCGGCCCAAGTTGAAAACCAACCCGGCGGCAGCGAAGCGGTGGCGAGAGACCCCGCAGGGCTTCAGCGGCGCCGCCGCCG
>CAZOLL010000022.1:0-7980 GCA_964580365.1 uncultured Phycisphaeraceae bacterium | reverse complement strand
ATCGACGCGTGATCGGCGCGCGCCGCGTCAGCCGCGCGCGGTGACGCGGACGAGCGTCGTGTCGGCGAGATTCGGCGCCGGGATGATCCACGGCGGCCGCCGAGTCGCGTCCGGCAGTCCGTCACGAAACGTGACCACCGAGACTTCCACGGGCTCGTCGCCCGTCACGTCGAACTCCGCGTCGAATCCCGCGGACGGCGGTCCCTCGAAGACGACGCCGCGGAACTCGCCGCCCTTCTTCTCCACGCCGTCGAGCGCCGCGAGCCGCGCCGAGCGCGCGCGCGGCAGCTCGATCGAGACGCGGCGCACGCCTTCGCCGGGCACGACATGCATGCGGAGCTTCCGCGCGCCGGCGCCGCTCGCGACCGAGGTGACGTCCACGGCCGCCGGCTTCATCGGGAGCCACGACGCGTCGGAGACGAGCAACCGGCGGTCGGGAAACGTCGGGAAGAACTCGGGCACCGCGCGGCGTTCGGGCGTCGGGCCGAGGCGCTGCACCGTCCATTCGTCGGGCGCGTCGTCGAAGCTCGCGTGCACCGCGGCGCCGAGGTCGGCGTCGCACGCATAGAACAAGCTGTCCTGCAGCGGGCGGCGCTCGTCCACTCCGAGGTTCCACGTCGTGTGCCCGATCAGGGCGAGTCCGCTCGCGGCGAGCGCCGCCGGCAAGAGCCACGAGCGCCCGGTCGCCGCGACGAGCTGCGGCGCGACGAGCCCGAGGAGCACCACGAACTCGGCGGTGACCGCGGGCGCCGCCGTGAGCGTGAACGCCTCGAACAAATGCCACGGGAGCGCTGCGAACAGCAGTGGCGCGGGAAGGACCAGGAGCGCCTCGACGACGAAGGCGAGCGGCCGCGCCTCGAACCGATCGCGCCGCAGGTGACGCAGCATCAGTCCGACCGAACCGAACAGGACCGGCCAGGTGAACGCGTAGCTCCCGCCGGGAAGCTCGACGGTCATCCCGACGAGCGCTACGGCGGCGATGACGAGCCCGCCGCCCCACGCGCGTTCGACGCGCGACGTCTCGCGCACGAGCCGCAGGAGCCCGCAATGCACTCCCGCGGCGAGCAGGAGGATCGCGAGCATGAACCGGCCGCCGTCGTGATGCAGCGCCGTCTGCTCGGGGCCGCGCACCGATGGGTCCGCGCACACGCCGCGGGAGATCGCCCACGCGATCGCCGCCGCAGCGCCGATCGAGAGCGCCTGCAGCAGAATGCCGAGCGACATGCCGACAAGAGACGTTCGCCCGCGCGCGTTGCCAACGCCGAGCGCGATCACGAGCGCAAGGAGCGCGGCGATCGCGAGCGGCCATCGCCATGCGCGCGGGTAGCGCACGACGAATTCGCGAGCGACGGCGAAGTAGATCGAGTCGCCCGCGTGCGCGTCTCTCGACGGAGCGGCGCCGCTGCCGAGCCGTTGCGCGAGCGCGAGCGCGGCGCCGCCGTGCTGCTGCAGACTGCCCGGATCGAGCGCGTCGGGAGCGTCGAGCGCGGTGTGGTAGTGCGACAGCCCGCCGATGAACGCGAAGTTCATCCCTTCGAGTCCGGCGCCGCGGAACACCGTGAAGTCCGTGTCGTTCGGCAGCCGCTGGTACACGTCGAACGTGAGCGAGTTCGCCATCGGGTCGGGGGCGACGGCGGCGTAGGCCGCGATCAACTCCGCGTTCCGATCGCTCGTCTCGAACATCACGGACGGACCGCGGTGGCCGCGCGCCTCGAAGTTGAGGACGATCGGATCCTCTTCGAGGAGCGCGCGGTCGAGGATCGCGGCGCGCGCGCCGAACAGGTCGAGCTCCTCGCCGTCGGTGACGAAGAAGATCACGTCCGCCGCGAGCGGTGGCCCCGCCTTCAACGCGCGTGCGGTCTCGACGAGCGTCGCGACGCCCGCGGCGTCGTCGCCGGCGCCCGGGCCGGTCGGCACCGAGTCGTAGTGCGCCGCGAGCAGGACCGGTCGTGCCCGGGCCGCGCCGGTCGCGGACCCGCGCATGCGCGCGACGACGTTGCTCACGCGGGCTGCGCGGACGAAGTCGCCGCGCGTCGTTCCGAACACCGTGCTCGTCCGCGCTTCGCACTCGAGGCCGAGCGCCGAGAACCTCGCGACCAACGAATCCCGCACGCGCGCATGCTCTGCAGAGCCGATCGGGTGCGGACGCGCGGCGACGTCCCGGACGACATCCATCGCCCGGCCCGCGGAGAAGCGCTCTCTCGCAGCGTCCGCGCCGAGCGGCGCCGGCGGCGACAGCTCGCGCAGGCCGAGCCACCCGAACGCGGTCAGCGTCGCGAGCGCCGAGATCCATCGGATCCGCGCGCGATTCACGCGAGTTCCGGTCGATCCGTCACTGAAAGACGGTGTCGGCGCCGGCGCCGGGGTCGACCGTTTTCGTCCCGCCGACGATGGTGCCGACCGACGAGATCGTGTCGTTGCCCGAACCGGTGCTGACCTCGAGGTCGCGTTTGATGGCGGAGTTCAGCACGTTGACGATGTTGTTGCCGTTGGCGCCCGAGATCACGACGTCGCCGTTCGCCACCGATCCGCTCTGGAACGCGATCAGGTCGTTGCCGTCGCCGGAATTCACGCGGAAGTCGGTGACCGTGGAGCCGACCGCCGAGAACTCGTTGTCGCCCGGGCCTAGGATCGCCTTCACGCCGCCCCGCAAGTGCGTCGACAAGAAATCGCAGTCCGATCTTCCCGCGCTGATGACCTTGACGGAGCCGTCGATCGTCGCGTCGTTCACAGTGACGCGGTCCGACGCCATCGGCGGCGTGGTGCCGAGCACGAACTTCGCGGACCGCAGCCCGCGCCCGTCGCCGAACGCGAATTCGTCCACTCCCGAGCCGCCGACACACTTCACGTTGCCGCCGACCACGAGCCCGATCAGCGTGACCGAGTTCGTGCCGTCTCCGACCGCGATCGAGACGTTGCGATCGAACGAGCAGGTGCCCGAGACTGCAATCCCGTCGGCGCCGTCGCCAGCCGTGGTCTTGAAGGCGCCCGCGAAATGACTCTCTTCCATTTCGATCAGGTTGTTCCCGTCGCCCAGGGCGATGAGTGTCGAGCCGCCGCAGAACGAGCGACTCATGCTCGCCACGTCGCCGCTGGTTCCGAGCTCGACCTTCAGGGAACCATCGACCTCCGAGCGATCGAGTTCCAGCGCGTCGTCGCCGAGATCGTCGTGAATCGACACATCCGCCTCGCACACCAACGTCTCGAACGAGAACAGGTCGTCGTCCGCGCCGCCCTCGCAATCGACGTCGCCCGCAAAGTTCGAGTTCTCGACTTCGATGCGGTCGTCGCCCGCGGCGCCGTCGAACGCGATCGAACCGAATACGAGCGCTCTCCCTGAGACCGCGAACCGGTCGGCGGCCGGCCCCCCGGCGAACTCGACGTCGTCGCGGACGATCCCCGATTCGATCGTCACCAGAATCGCGCCGCCCCCGGTCGAGGCGAGGACATCGTCCTTCACCGTCGACTTCGAAATCTGCAGTTGCGTCGAGCCCGCAGCGCCCGCTTCCACCCGGACATCGCGGGGCAGCTTCGATTCTTCGATGCTCGCGCTGTTCACGCCGGCGTCGAGGCGGAAGATGATGTCTTTGGTGACCGCGGAGAACGTGGCTGCCGACCCTGACCCGTTCACCGTCGTCCCCACGCCCGGCGTGACCCGGAATTGGTCGGGGGTCGCGAGGCCGGACTGATCGACGACGACGTCGTCGCTCGAAGCGGTGCCGGTGAGCACGAGGCTCCCGTTCGTGACCGCGACGGTCACGTCGCCGGCGCGAGCGGACGCGGACAGCGCGGTAATCGCGGCGTAAGCGACGACGGTGAGAACGAGGCGCATCTGGATCTCCGGCGGATCGGGGCGCGCATGTTATCGCCGCGCCTCCGCTACACTCCGCCCCTTCCGCCTTGACCGAACAGACCTCTACATGAAAACCATCACCCTTCTCGGCGCCGGCAAGATCGGCCGCATGATCTCGCACTTCCTCGGCAACTGCGGCGACTACCGCGTGCGCGTGTGCGACGCGTCGAAGGACGCGGCCGCCTCCGCGGCGGCCGGCGTAAAGCACGCCGACGCACTCGCGGTCGACTTCCGCGACCCCGACGCGATCGCCAAGTCGATCGACGGCGCGTTTGGCGTGCTCTCCGCCGCTCCGTTCTTCCTCAACCCCGTGATCGCCGAGCGCGCGAAGGCGAAGGGCGTGCACTACCTCGACCTCACCGAGGACGTGGCCGTCACGCAAAAGGTCAAAGAGCTGGCGAAAGGTGCGAGCGTCGCGTTCATTCCGCAGTGCGGGCTGGCGCCCGGGTTCATCACGATCGGCGCGACGCACGTCATCGAGGGGCTCGATTCCATCCACGACGTCCGCATGCGGGTCGGCGCGCTGCCGCGCTTCCCCGCCAACCGCCTGAAGTACAACCTCACGTGGAGCACGGACGGCCTCATCAACGAGTACCTGCATCCGTGCGAAGCCGTCGCCGGCGGGAAATTCGTCACCGTCCCGGCGCTCGAGCAGCTCGAGCCGATCATCATCGAGGGCGTCGAGTACGAGGCGTTCAACACGAGCGGCGGCCTCGGCACGCTGGCCGAGACGCTCGCCGGCAAGGTGAAGAACCTCAGCTACAAGTCGATCCGCTACCCGGGCCACTGCGAGCTGATGAAGTTCCTGCTGCACGACCTGAAGCTCGGCGAGCGGCCCGAGGTCGTGAAGGAGATCTTCGAGCGCGCACTCGCATCGACCGAGCAGGATCGCGTGGTGATTTACGTGACCGCGTCCGGCCTCGTCGGCGGCCGGCTCGTCGAGCGCGCGTTCACGCGCACGATCCTGCACCGCGAGATCGACGGCAAGCAGTGGACCGGCATCCAGATCACGACCGCCGCCGGCATCTGCGCGGTGCTCGACCTCCTGAGCGCGGGCAAGATCCCCACGAAGGGATTCGTGCGCCAGGAGGACGTGAAGTTCGGCGACTTCATCTCGAACCGCTTCGGCAAGCACTACGGCAAGGACGGCGAGGGCGCCGCCGCGTGACGTCGGTCCTCGACCACATCGGCGGGACTCCGCTCGTCCCGCTCGAGCGCGTCGCCCGCGGCTGTGTCGCGCCGGTCCTCGCGAAGTGCGAGTTCCTGAACCCCGGCGGCAGTCTGAAGGACCGCATCGCGAAGTCGATCGTCGAGGACGCCGAGGCGCGCGGTGCGTTGCGCCCCGGCATGACGATCGTCGAGGCCACCGGCGGGAACACCGGCGTCGGCCTCGCGCTGGTCGCAGCGATCAAGGGCTACCGGCTCGTCTGCGTGCTGCCCGAGAAGATGTCGATGGACAAGCGCCGCGCTCTCGCGCTGCTCGGCGCCGAGGTGATGGTCACGAAGGACGCCCCGATCACCGACCCGGACAACTTCCGCAACGTCGCCGATCGGCTCGCCAAGGAGCGCGGCTGGTTCCTCACCGACCAGTTCCGAAACCCGGCGAACACGAAAGTGCACGAAGAGGTGACGGCAGTCGAGTTGATCGAACAAACCGGCGGCAGGATCGGCGCGTTCGTCGCGGGGATCGGCACCGGCGGCTGCATCACCGGCGTCGCGCGCCGCTTCCGCCGCGAAGGAATCCGCGCCCGCATCGTGCTCGCCGACCCGATCGGCTCGACGCTCGCCGGCCGCGTGAACGAGGGTGTGCCGTCGAAGGACGACAAGTACGGGCTCGAAGGCATCGGCGGGAGCACCGTGCCCGAGATCGTCGACCTCTCGCTGATCGATCACGCCGAGCAGGTGGCCGACGACGAGGCGTTCGCAATGACGCGGCGACTGATCCGCGAGGAAGGCATGCTCTGCGGCGGCTCGTCCGGCGCCGCGGTGGTCGCTGCTCTGCGCGTCGCGCGCACCGGAGATGTCGACGGACCGGTGGTCGCAATCCTCGCGGATTCGTGGGACCGCTACTGGGCGAAGGAGTGGATGGTCTGACGCCGCGTCACTTCGCGTCGGTGTTCCACATGTCGTGGATCGCCTTCCACGAGCCATCGGCCTGACGCTTCCAGACGCAGAGGTACTTTCCCTGCTCTTTCACGAGCGCGCCGTCGTCGCCCTTGAACGAGTCGGTGTAGGTGCCCGACGTGAAGCCGAGGTCGCCGGTCACTTGCGCGTGCGTCGTCTTCCACGAGATCTCGAAGCTCGGGATCTCGAAGAACCGCGCCCACACCGCGCGCGCGGCGTTCTTCCCGAGCGCGACCGGTTCGTTCGGCGGATAGGCGATCGCGTCGTCGGCGTAGAACGACGCGACGCGTTCGACGTCGCGCGCGACGGCCGCCGCGCTCCAGTCGTCGTCGAGTTTGGTGATGGCCTTCGCGCTCGCTTCGTCGTCGTCGTCGTCATCGCCCTCACCTGCGGCGCCGCCTGCCCCGAGCGCTCGGTCGAGGAGCGCGACGAGCCCATCGCGATCGCGCGCATACGGCTGGCGGTCGTTCAGCTGCACGACGCGCTGCATCGCCGCGGCGAGCGTCCACTCGGCCTCGCGCGGGTTCGGGACGACGAGGTAGCGTCGCTTCGGATGCTCGTCGGTGAGCGCGTGGAGGATCGCGTCCGCGACCTCGTCGGGCTCCTTCTCGTCGTTGCGATCCTCGATCGCCGCCATGAGCTCGATCTGCTTCTTGTAGAGCGAGCCTTCGCCGCCGTAGCCACCGTCGAGGAGCCGCTGGCGCACGCCCTTGCAGATCTCCGAGCGGTAGTTGCCCGGCTCGACCACGCTGACCTGCACGCCGAACGGCTCGAGCTCCGCCGCGAGCACCTCGGTGTACCCCTCGACCGCGTGCTTGCTCATCACGTAGGCGCCGCCCATCGGCCAGCCGATGAACCCGGAGATCGAGCCGGTCGTCGTGATGCGTCCTTTGCTCTCGATGACGAGCGGCGCGAACGCCTTCGTCACGCGCCACGGGCCGATCACGTTCACGTCCATCTGATACCGCAGGTCGTCCTCGCTCAGCTCGATGAGCGGTCCCGCGACGGCGACGCCGGCGTTGTTCACGATCGCGTACAGCCCGCGGCCGGCGTCCTTCACGGTCTTCACCGCGGCCGCCACGTCGGACGCTTTCGTCACGTCGAGGCGGATGCCCTGCATGTTCGGGATCTTCGAGAGCGCCTCGAGGTCCGCGTCCTTGCGCGCGCCCGCGTAGACGAAGAACCCTTCCTTCGCGAGCCGCTCGGCCGCCGCGCGGCCGATGCCGGTGGATGCGCCCGTGACGAGGACGGCGCGTTGCGGCGGCGCGGCGAGCGCGGATGCTCCGAGGAAGGACAACGCCAGCACGATCGAGATCACGCGCATGTTCGGACTCCGCGGGGGACGGGACTCGGGGGGCGGGATCGTAGCGGCCGTGCGATTCGTCACATCCGCACGCGGGGCGACTCGGCCCCGTTCGTCGGGCTCGGGCCTTCGCGGCGCGGGACCGTTCAGCGGGATTCGGCGCCGGGGATTGCGTCGGAGCTGAGGCGGCCGTGAAGGTGCCAGCCGGTGACGAGCTGCCAGGAACGGGGCGCTGCGGTCGGCGCGGGGCGTGAGAGCGGCTCGAGCGCGTGCCAGCCGGTGAACCACGCGGCGGATGAGTACGGGTCGACGCGGCCGGGGAACGGGATGCCGTGGCGTCGCGCGTTCGCGAGGACGTAGAGCAGCGTGTTCTTCACGTCGAGCGTCGAGCCGAGCACGCGGGAATGGAACCGATCGGCGAACACGCGGCCGCGACGGTTCAGTGCCGAATTCAAGTGGCGCGCGATGCGGACCAGCAGGCCCTGAACTCCGCGAGTGAGTGCGCGCGAGTCGTCGGCCTCGACGATCAGGTGCAGGTGGTTCGACATCACCGAGAAGTGGATCAGTCGGAAGTCGCGCCGTTCGCGCCCGGCGAGGAACGCGGCCTTCAACGCGCGCGCCGCGCGAAGTGATCGAAGCGTCGGTAGCCCGCGCACGACTCGGGTCGTGACATGCACCGGCGCGAGGTCTCGAAACGCAC
>CAZOLL010000021.1:0-18475 GCA_964580365.1 uncultured Phycisphaeraceae bacterium | reverse complement strand
CCAAAGGGGCCCACCGGGGAAGGAACCAAGCGGGCGGACGGCACGAGCAGCTCAGGTGGAGCGCGCACCTGTCGAACGACGCGCCGCGAAGTTCACGCGCACATCGCCCGGGCCGTTCGAACGCTCTTCCCCTCTGGGCCCCTTTGGCGCGGGGTCACGGGGGCGCGCAGCTCCCGTGCACCGGTGGCGTGCGCCACGCCCCGCAGCGGCCGCTGCAGCACCGCGCGACGCAGTCGCCGCCGCGGCGCGCAGCCGCACTCTGGTTCACGTCCGTGCGCGTGCCTGCACGAACGAATAGAAGAACACCGCATCCGCAGAGTGCGCGACCTGCGTCATCTCCTCCTTCATCTTGTCCACGGTCTCCTGCGTGACCTTGCCCGCGGCGAGCAGGCTCGGCGCTCCCGAGAGCAACAGCTCGGTCCAGTACGCGATGAACTCCGCGCGCTCGCCGGACTCGCGGCTGTCGAGGTGGAAGCTGCGCACCTTCGTGCTGATGTCGCGGTAGCCGACCGCCTGCAGGAGGTTGCCGAGCTTCGCGCCGACGTGGGGATCGCCGCCGATCTCGATCTGCCGGTCGTTGTAGGCCACCCAGTAGGACTGCGTGTTCGGCGAGTACGGGTTCACGAAGAACGTCGCGTTCTGCACTTCGGTGACCACGATCGGCGAGCCGGGGCGCAGGACGCGCCGCACCTCGGCGAGGACCTGCAGCGGGTCGGCGACGTGCTCGAGGATCCAGCACAGGAACGCGGAGTCGTAGGTCTCGGCCGCGAACTCGAGGCGGTGGGCGTCGGCCTGCTTCAACTCGAACCGGCCCTTCACCCACTCGAGCCCGGACAGGTGCTTCCGCGCGGCGGCGAGGTTCTGCGGCGACGCGTCGACGCCCGTGACGTGGAGCTCGGGAAACTGCGTGAGGAGGATTTCGGTCTCCGCGCCGACGCCGCAGCCGACCTCGAGCAGGTTGCGCGCGCGGCGGAACGGAAGGTTGTCGTGCACCTTGTATTGAAGGAAGCGCGCCTGGAAGCGCAGCCGCGCTTCCTCCGCGTTGGTGAAGCCGTGCAGGTATCCGGTGGTCCGCTTCGCGTCGCTCATGGCGACCGACTCTACCGACCGCAGGTCGGTCGCCGCGACGCGGTGCGGCGGACGGCAAACGACGGTCGCGGTCGGGTCACTCGAACAGCGTCTTGTCGCTCGCCTGGTAGTCCTCCGGCAGGAGGCGCGGGTACGCCGCGAGACCGCCGGGCCCGATGCCCGCGTACAGCTCGACCGGGAAGCCGGAGTGCAGCTCCTCGTAGGTCGACGCGCGCGCGGCGCGGTGGCGGAAGTCCCACTCGCGCGCGAGCGCGGTGATCTGCTCCTTCAGCTTTCCCGTCAGCGCAACGCTCTGGTCCTCGCGCTTGCCCTTCTCGCGAACCTCGTACTCGAGATGATCGCCGCGCACGATGAGGCCGGCTTCGGACACTTCGCCGTTGCTCTTCAGACCGTCGAGGTACTTCGGGTGGATGCCGAGCTCGCCGGCCCACGGCTGGATCGCGGTCGCGGGGATCGAGACGCCGTCGACCGGCGTGTCGGGGAGCAGGACGAGCTGCTCGCGGATGCGCGACGCGACGTCGGAATCGGGGTAGCGCTCGAGCAGCTTCTCCAGCGCCTGCCGGCGCGCGGCCTGCGAGTTCACCGTCTCGATGCGCGCGAGCAGCGACGCCGCGACCTGGTCCTCGATGCGCTTCTGGTCGTCGGGACTCGCGCCGGAGAGCCGCGCGAGAGCAAGCGCCTTGCGAGGGTCGTCGCGCTTCTCGTAGCGGTCGACCAGCTCGTCGAGCGCCGCGCCGCGCCGCGGGTCGTCGGGGGCGCGGTTCACGAAGCGCGCGAGCGCGTCGATCAGCGGCCGATCGTCGATCGGGTCGGTGAAGGAGTTGTAGATCGAGCGCACCAGCGTCGCGGGCAGCCAGAAGATCGGCTCGAGGACGTCGAGCACCGAGCGCGAGGCTTCCTTCCTCACGACTTCGTAGCGCCGCAGCGGGTCGCGCACGACGAGCTTGCCGCTGGCGACGTAGTCCTCGCGCTCGCGGCGGTGGCGAGCACGGCGGTCCTCGACCGGCGCGTACGGGTCGAACCACTCGGACGCGCGACGCACGTCGGCGCGGGCGCCGCGTGGGTCCTTCAAGTTCGCGTCGCGGAAATCCTCGAGCGCGTGGCCGCGCTCGGTCGGCCCTTCGGCGGCGAGCAGCGCGGCCGAGTAGCGCAGCGACTTCGCGAGCTCGCCGCGGCCGAACTCGGTCGCGCGCGCCGACTGCGTCTCCAGCTCCGCCGGCGCCATCACGTCGAGCTGCACGCGCGCGAGCGCAGAGCGGTACGGCCCGACGAGCTCCGACTCCGCACCGGCGAGACCGGGCTCGCACGGCTCGAACGCGAGCGATGTTTTCAAGCGTTCGCTCGAAGCGGTGAACGCAGCGTCGAGCCGCTTCGCCATTTCGGCCGTCTTCGGATCGTTCGCTCGCATCGCCTGCGCGACGTGCAGATGGGCCGCTGCCGCGTCGAGCCGACCCTGATCGATCAGCCGATCGACGAGGCGCTCCTCCTGCCGGAAGTTGGCGTCTGCGAGCCTCTGTACCTCCTTCTTCAGACCCGAAAGTTCGTCCGGAAGCGGCTTGCCCGCCGACTTCTGCTCGACGCGGCGCAGGAGGTTCACGCGCTTGCGATCGCGCACGTCCGGCTCGTCGTCCTGGAAGATCGCGTCGATGCCGCGCCCGATCGGCTTGATCGCTCCGATCGGGTTCGCGTTGAGGATCGCGAAGCCGGTACGCATCACGCCGTCGAAGAAGCCGGCGACCCACGACCACACCGTGTCCTCTTCGAGCGACTCCGCGAGGAACAGCTCGTCCTGCTCCCTCATGTGGTCGACGAGCTTCTCGAACAGCGGATCGCGCGCGGCGTCCTGCACCGCGCCGAGTCGCTCGATGCGCGCTTCGCGATCGGGGCTCGCGATCGCGGCGAGCACCTCGAGCCGCTCCGCGAGGCCGGAGGCCGCGGTCTTGCGCTCGTCGACGGCGAGAGCGACGACGTGCGCCGAGCGGATCGCCTCGCGCGAATCGGCGCCGGCCGCGACCGCTTCGAGCGCGGTCTTGGTGCGGGCGAGGAGGTCTTCCTCCATCTCCGGAGTCGGACGCGGCACCGAGCACGCGCCGACCGACGCGAGGACGAGGAGGATTGCGACGCGCGAAGCGCTCACGGGCGCTCGCCTCCGACGCGCAGGCTCAGCGCCTCGAGCGCGACCAGCGCCGCGCGCGCTTCCTCGCGTTCCGGCTTGCCGTCGACCGCCGCGACCTCGGCGTACACCTGCGATGCCGCCTGCACCAGGTTGCGCGCCTGCGCGGCGTTGAACTCGTGGCTCGCGGGATCGACCGCGGCGACGTAGGCGCGCGCCAGCTCCGCGTACATGTCCGCGAGGCGCAGCGAGTGCTCGAGCACGCGACGGCTCTCGACGTGGTGGGTGACGACCTCTCGCGCGCACGCGACGGCGCTCTGCACGCCGTCCTGCATCAGCGCGCGCGTGCGCCACAAGAACTCGCGCTTGCGGACGTCGAGTCGCTCGATGCAGCACTGCACGCTGGATCGACGCGAATCGTCGCCGGCCTCCTGCAGCGCGGTGACCAGTTGAGCGCGCCGCTCGTCGATCGCCCGCAACAGCTCCGCGGGAGCGACGTCGGCCATCGGCGCCGTCAGCGTCGCGAGCCGTCGCGCGAACGGCGCGAGGTCGCGCGCGCGGGCGCCCAGCTCGCTCTGTTCGCGCCCCACCTCGTCGTAGAGCGCGGCGGCGGCGGCGAAGTCGAACAACCGTTCGCGCGCGCGCGCCTGCGCGAACTTCAGCGTCGGGCCGTAGGACGGATCGGTGACGAGGTTCTCGAACGCGGCGAGTCGCGCGAGCGTCGCGCGGTAGAGGTTTTCGCCGGTGACGTCAGTCGGCGGGTCGAACCGGTAGAGGTCGGCGTTCACGCCGAGCTCGAGTTCCGCGACCACTTCGATCAGCGACCGGTACGGGCCGTACACCGGGTCGGGTCGCGGCGTCGAGCACGACGCGAGCGAGAGCACGGCGAGCACGAGCAGGTTTCGCGGGGCGCGCATCCGCGCCAGGATAGGAGTCAGGCGCGCTTCCGTCCCTTGAGCGCGGCCTCGATCGCGGCGGTTCGATTCGCGAGGCCGGCCTTCTTCGCGCGCTCGACCAGGCGCGAAAGGCGCTTCACCGTGGCGGGCTCCGACAGCGCGAAGGGTTCGGCGCCCTTCGCGCCGAGCCACGCCGTCTCGAGCGACAGGTCGTCCGCGATGTCCTCCTGCACGAGCTTCGCCCACTTCTCGAACGATCGCGCGGGCCCGGCTTTCTTCCACGCGGCGCTCTTCTTCTTGAAAGCCGCGACGTCGCCGGCGACGAGTCCGCTCCACGCCGCGCGCGCGTCGTCCACCGCGACGCCGCTCGCGAGTACGCCGAGGATCTCGAGGCCGACCTCGCGCGCCGCGTCCTGCAGCTCCATGAACTTCGGGCCGCACGGGACGCGCACGTCGGCGGGCCATCCTTCGCCCTCGGTGTGGACATTCTTGATCGGCGTCGGCCGGTCGTTGACGCCGAGGCGGAAAGCGACGAGCCCGGACGGGCACTGGAAGCGCTTCGGGATGATGCCCCAGCCGCCCGTGGTCGCGCCGACGCTGATCGTGCGCCCGGTCTCGGTGACCGCCCACGCGAACGTCTCGGCGGAGCTGACCATCAGCGCGTCCTGCAGGAACACCACCGGCCCGTCGAACTGCCAATCGCCGCTCGGCTCGATCCTCCCGTTGCGGCCGTTGTTCGCGCCCTTCGGGTAGAGCCGGCCGCACATCTCCCACGCGAAGCCGTCGCCGCCGCCGCCCATGCCGCGGCCGTCGAGGAGCAGCGCCTTCATCCCCTTCAGCTTGTCGAACGCCGCGTGGAATGCCTTCGCGGTATCCGCGTCCTGGCTGCCGGTCACGCGCAGGTATCCGATGACCGCCTTCTCGTCGATGAAGCCGGAGATCGCGCCGTCTCCCCACGCGATGCCCTCGGGCAGCTCGACGTCGGACGGTTGGAACGCTTTGCCGTCGGACGCGAAGCGCACGACCTGCCGCTTCTCGCGCTTGCCTTCCGGCGTGAGGAACTCGATCGAGATCTGTCGCTGCTCGCCGAACGGCAACAGCTTGTTGTGCATCGAGCCCCACAACGAATCGTCGGTCGAGATGCCCATGAAGCGCGCGATGCGCTCGCGCTCCTTCGCGAGCGCCTTCGTCGCCGGGAGATCGCCGATCGTGAGCAGGACCGAACCTCTCGGCACGTCGTCGCACGGGCCTTTCGTGCCGGGCGCGACGTGCGGCGCGCGCAGGAGCAGGCGTCCGTCGTCCCAGCGGAAGCCGAGCCCGCCGCCGAACAGGCCGTCCCACTTCGACGGCAACGCTTCCCACTTCACGCCGGAGCTGCCGGTGTCGACGACGCCGGTGTGGCTGTCCTTCAGCGTCGCGAGCAGTTCCATCACGTTCTTCACGTGCTCGGCGTCGCCCGCGCACTTCTTGAACTGCGGCAGGAGACGCTCGCACTCCTTCTCCCAGTCGACGCCCTTCCACTTCGGGACGGCGCCCTCGTGGGCAACGGTGTCCTTGATGAACTCGAAGTCGTCGAGGTAGCGCTTGTCGCCCGCGGTGGGCGGCGCGAGGAGCGTCGCGACGAGCGCCAGCGGCGCGAGGCTCATCGACGCGATCGTGTCAAGGATGCGGGGAGACGCCCACGAGCACGACGCCGAGGCGCAGCGACTTGGCCTCGGACTTCTCGCCGGGGGTCTTGCCGTGCGTGGTGACGTCGGCGCGCCACTCGTCGCGATCCGGGTGCTTCACGAGCGCGGGCTCCGCGGAGCCGGCGTCGGCCTGGCGGAGATAGAGGATCACGCAGTGGTCGGTCGGCGACACGAGCAGCGAGCGCTCGACGAGCTTCTCTTCCTCGGGCACCGGGGCCGGGTCGACGTCGTCGTCGGGGCCGGAGAGGATCACGAAGTCGCGCGTGTCGGCGGTGCCGAGGTGGTTGCCGTTGTTCGGCTGCACGGCGTAGCGCAACAGGTACACGCCCTTCGCGATCTGCGCCTGGCGGTAGTCGCTCTCGCCGCCGTGCGCGCGCAGCACGCCGACGAACGCGCCCTGCGCGATCTCGCCGAACTTGATGCCGGTGCCGGTGTCGGGCTTCTCCGCGAGCGTGATCTCGCGCGCGAGCCAAAGGTCGTAGAGCGGCTTGTCGTCCTTCGTGAGGCGGACCGGGTGGTCGCCGAGCGCGGACTTCACCGCGTCCTTCAGCTCGCTCGGCGGGACGGCGTCGTCGCCGGAGAGCGGCGCGATCGCGTACGGCCCGCTCGTCGCGACGTGCGCTGCCGCGCCCTTGTCCTTCGCCGTGGTCGGGACGCCGGTGTCGTCCTCGGACGCCACGGCGAACGCGCACGCGAGCAGCGCGGGCGCCGCGGTCGAGAACGCGCCGACGAACGCGCCGCGCTTGTCGGGGAGCGACCACTTCGCGCCGAACGCGCGCTCGCAGTCGACCTTGTTGTCGAGGATGAAGGCAGGGATCGCGTCGACGCCCGAAGCGAGCGGCGGATAGAACGCCTCCTCGTTGCCGCAGACGTGGTCCTCGCCGCCGAGACAGCGCGTCTCCGCCGACACGACGTCGCCGGCCGCGAGCTTGCCGCAGCCCTTCTTCGCGCAGCAACCGACTTCGAGGCGGATCGGCACCGACATCTCGCCGATCACGGTGCCCGCGAGCGGGCCGAGCTGATCGAGCGCGAACTTCTTCAGCGCCGCGCGCTGCGCCGCGCTGGCGGACTCGTCGATGAGCAAAGCACTCTTCGACGGCAGCGGGCACTTGTAGGGATCGCCGAGCGTCCGGCTCGCCTTCACGACCGCGACCACCGAGAGGCCGGACACGTCGACTCCGTCGACTGTCCCTTCGCGCACCTTCCACGCGAGCGTCGCTTCCTTGCCGACCTCGTTCACCTCGCTGTTCGCGTAGCACGGCCCGGTGAAGACGTCGCACGAACGGACTTCGAGGTAGTCGCCGGAGACGGCGGGCGCTGCTGGGACCGGAGGGCTCGTGAGCAGCGCGAACGAGAACAGAAGGGCGGAGAGCATCTCGATGCCTCGGTAGGACTGCGGCAGGGTCGAGATTGTAGCTCGAAGCTTGTGACGCGCCCCTGCGGGATCGCGATGGTGGCGTGGGCGCCGTGCTTGGAGCGCGCGCAAGCGCACCGGAACGCCCGAGAATCCCCCACGACACACATTCGCGCGTGATCGGCAGCCGGCGCACGCGCGTGGCATCCCTGCGATCGCCACAATCCAACTCGTGCGACGTCACGCGTCGCACATGATCGACTGCATCGTTGTCACGGGCATGGAGCCCGTCGTGGCGAATCGCCCGCCGAAACCCGGCGAGTCGCTGGAGTCGTTCTCGAAGAACAAGAGCCTCGAGGGTGTGAGCGCGCCGGCGCTCGAGAAGCGTCGACACGACTGGATCGATGCGTTGAAGCAGCACGCGCACTTCCGGATCGCTCGTCGCTGCACGGGCCGCGTTTTCTCCTTCCTCGGCGCGGAGGAGACCGCGCCAGTGAAGCTACGCTTCGATCCGCACGCGCGCGCATTCGAGATCGACGGTGCGCCGCCGGAGGAATGCGAGCTCGCACTCCGCGGGTTCGAGGATGCGGCCGTCGCATGCATGCGCATCACCATCCCGCCGGGCGCGGACGACCACGTCGTGCTGCGCCCCGTAGTCCGGCCGCGTGCCGCACCGATCCGCATCGCTGGGACGATCGGCTTGCCGACCGACTCGTCGCGGCTCGTGAACCAGGTCGTCTTCCGTCGGCTCGATGCGGCGCAGGAGGATCTCCGCGCCGGCATCGAGCTCGACGGCGGATGCGACCTGCGAACGAAGCCGCCCGCCGCGACGCGGAGTCGAGGCGGGCGGTCTCGACACGTCCCTGAATCTCTCACCCGGAGACGATCGTCACCCGTTTCGGCGCGGTGCTGTCGCCGTTGCCGAAGTCGACCTGCAGCCAGAACGAACGGCCGACCAGCGCCGGATCGTCGGGCACGTCGACGAGCACGTGGTTGCGGAGGCTGCCGAAGTAGGTCGCCTGGCGCACGCCCTCACCGATCGTGTTGGTGCCCACTTTCGAATTCGTAGTGATCTCGACGCCCCACGAATCCGGTAGCGGATCCGCGGTGTTCACCCGCCCCGCGTTCGTCGGGTCGAGGCTGAGCGCGGCGGTCACGGAATACGACATCACTTCTTTCTTCGCGACGCCGGCCTCCGCGGTGAACTGTCCGGTCTCGCCGAGCAGGATCGTGTCCGGGCCGCTGAGAGAGATCGAGACGACCGGGACCTGATCCGCCCCTCCCGTCGTTCCGCCGGCGACGAATCCGGCGCCGTTCTCTGCGGGTGCCGTGCTCGACCCGTCGTTGCTCGTCACCCATCTGAAATTGCCCCATCTCTGATCCTGTTCCGTCCCCGGCACGGTGATCGTGAACTGTCCGCTCCCGCCGTTGCTGAATCCGGCGCCGCCACCATTCACCTTCCAATGCTTCCCTTTCTCGTTGCTGCCGGTCCCGGTCGGTGCGCCCCAGCCATCGGGCTGGCCGAACGTCGCGTTGCCGTCGAGCTTCGACTTCGCCGGCGTCGGGTAGATGTGGAAGTCCTTGATCGCCTCGTTCGCGCCCGCAGTCACGGTGATCGTCACGGTCGTGGTCGGGTTGGTGGCGGTTCCTCCCGAACTCCGCGAAGTCGACACGGTGCTCGCCGCTCCGAGTGCCGCGCAAGCGAGCCAAACGACGGATGCAATCCCCAGGGCCTTCGAATCGAACATCGGGTTGTCCCGGGATCTCGGTGTCTACCCCCCCCCCCCCCCGCGGAGATCCCTTCAGCTCGGAGGGCGGTTCCCCTTCGACGGGCCGCTGCTTCTTCCACGCACGGCCGTCGAAGCGTGCAGAGTATTTGCCGCCAGAATCGTGCTGTCAAGCGCGGCGGTTGACCGGCTCACCGCGAATGGACCGTGTTGATCTCGTCAACGTCCATCAGCCGCCCTGGACTCGGAGTAGAGCCGAGATTTCACGACGCGCGACGGGCCGCATGGGGTGGAGCCCGTCACTCGAGGCACGTCTTCCCCGCTGCCTTCAGCTTCGCGACCAGCTCCTTCGCGATCGATCCGGTCGCGACCGGCGGAATGCTCCTGAACGTGGATGTCGGCGGTTGGATCGCCGCGTCGATGTGGATCGACGTCGCGCGCGGTGGTGCGACCGCGATCGTCGTGAAGCCGCAGCGACCAGGGCGCGTTCGAGGGAGCGTTGAACTGCCGCCCGACCGCGCGAGCGCTCTTCCCTACCTGCGCACCCGTCCGCCATCCCTCGTCGGACGGCGCGGAGGAGACCGCGCCAGTGAAGCTACGCTTCGATCCGCACGCGCGCGCATTCGAGATCGACGGTGCGCCGCCGGAGGAATGCGAGCTCGCACTCCGCGGGTTCGAGGATGCGGCCGTCGCATGCATGCGCATCACCATCCCGCCGGGCGCGGACGACCACGTCGTGCTGCGCCCCGTAGTCCGGCCGCGTGCCGCACCGATCCGCATCGCTGGGACGATCGGCTTGCCGACCGACTCGTCGCGGCTCGTGAACCAGGTCGTCTTCCGTCGGCTCGATGCGGCGCAGGAGGATCTCCGCGCCGGCATCGAGCTCGACGGCGGATGCGACCTGCGAACGAAGCCGCCCGCCGCGACGCGGAGTCGAGGCGGGCGGTCTCGACACGTCCCTGAATCTCTCACCCGGAGACGATCGTCACCCGTTTCGGCGCGGTGCTGTCGCCGTTGCCGAAGTCGACCTGCAGCCAGAACGAACGGCCGACCAGCGCCGGATCGTCGGGCACGTCGACGAGCACGTGGTTGCGGAGGCTGCCGAAGTAGGTCGCCTGGCGCACGCCCTCACCGATCGTGTTGGTGCCCACTTTCGAATTCGTAGTGATCTCGACGCCCCACGAATCCGGTAGCGGATCCGCGGTGTTCACCCGCCCCGCGTTCGTCGGGTCGAGGCTGAGCGCGGCGGTCACGGAATACGACATCACTTCTTTCTTCGCGACGCCGGCCTCCGCGGTGAACTGTCCGGTCTCGCCGAGCAGGATCGTGTCCGGGCCGCTGAGAGAGATCGAGACGACCGGGACCTGATCCGCCCCTCCCGTCGTTCCGCCGGCGACGAATCCGGCGCCGTTCTCTGCGGGTGCCGTGCTCGACCCGTCGTTGCTCGTCACCCATCTGAAATTGCCCCATCTCTGATCCTGTTCCGTCCCCGGCACGGTGATCGTGAACTGTCCGCTCCCGCCGTTGCTGAATCCGGCGCCGCCACCATTCACCTTCCAATGCTTCCCTTTCTCGTTGCTGCCGGTCCCGGTCGGTGCGCCCCAGCCATCGGGCTGGCCGAACGTCGCGTTGCCGTCGAGCTTCGACTTCGCCGGCGTCGGGTAGATGTGGAAGTCCTTGATCGCCTCGTTCGCGCCCGCAGTCACGGTGATCGTCACGGTCGTGGTCGGGTTGGTGGCGGTTCCTCCCGAACTCCGCGAAGTCGACACGGTGCTCGCCGCTCCGAGTGCCGCGCAAGCGAGCCAAACGACGGATGCAATCCCCAGGGCCTTCGAATCGAACATCGGGTTGTCCCGGGATCTCGGTGTCTACCCCCCCCCCCCCCCGCGGAGATCCCTTCAGCTCGGAGGGCGGTTCCCCTTCGACGGGCCGCTGCTTCTTCCACGCACGGCCGTCGAAGCGTGCAGAGTATTTGCCGCCAGAATCGTGCTGTCAAGCGCGGCGGTTGACCGGCTCACCGCGTGTGAAGAAATCCCGCGCGGCATTCGACCGGCTGCGAGGCCCGATCGCCGCGTCGCTCGTCGTCGCCACATGATGACTCCATGTGCCTCCTCCTCGCTCTTCGCGGTCTTGCCCCTCGCTCGGACTCGGTGCTCACGGGGGGGGCCTCACAGGCTCTCAGTCATTCAGCGCACTTTCCGGCACAGCTCGGCGATGTCCGCCAAGCGACCGGACCGGCAGCGCTGCGACTGCTGTGACAAGGCGAGTTCGAGCTCCGCGCCGAGTTGGACGGTGAGGCGCGGCTCGCGCTCGCGGACGACGGCAAATCGGTCGTGCTCCACCAGCGCGGCAAGAAGGCGGACGGCGTGCGCGAGTGATGCACGTCTCGCGCGCGTCAGTCCCGCACGCCGGCGATCGTCCCGATCGTCTTGATCTCGAAGGTCATCCCCGGGTTCGACGGGGAGGTGTAGCGGACCTTGCCGTTCACCGTGCCCGAGAGCGCCTGGCCATTGGTGCTCTGGCTCACGTCGTAGCCGTAGTTCACCTTCCACACGGTGCCGCCGATCCAGAAGGACTCGGCGTAGTCCGCTGTGACGTCGACGAGCGCATGCTCGATGTAGTGGACGTCGTGGTTTCCGTAGGGGCGCGCGTCGGTCACGTTCTTCCAGGTGCCGTCGAGCCCGTCGCTCACGTACACGCCCTTGGTGCGGAATTGCGCACCGATCGTGAACTCCGGCCAGTCGGTCCACGGGTGATTGATTCGGTGCGCTCCCTTCAGGAACGGGCTGCCTTCCCAGGTGGTGAGCCGGCTCGAAAGATCGAACGTCAGGCGCCAGCTCGACGGCGCGCTGACGTGCCCCGCGCTCGCGAGCGAGGCGACGAGGGCGAGAGCGGAGCCGGCGGCGAGGAGAGTGGAGCGGATCACGGCGGACCTCCTTCGAGAAGAGCGATGGGTTCGCTCCTTCGAGGCGAAAGATCCGGCGCCGGCCGACAGCGGAAACCGGCGCGATCGCGTCAGCCCTGGTAGCAGTCCCGCTCGGGGGCGCAGTCGTTCAGCGCCACCGGCTCCTGGTCGGGGCCGAGGCCGCGGCCGGACTTGATGCACCAATACACGTGGTGGTCGGTCTCGGCGTCGGTGATCAGCGCGCGTGCGCGGTCGTCGGGGAGAGCGCTCTGGTAGTACATCTCCTTGCAGCGGAGGTTCCGGCACAGGAAGTGGCCGGCGGGGGCGCGGGTGTTCGAGAAGGTCATCGTCGATCCTCCGGCTACGACTGCCCAGCGGCCAGCGCGAGAGCGCGTTCGATCGCCACCTTTGCGAGGTGGACCTTGTGCTCGTTGCCGGACAACGGCGACGCGCCGTCGAGCGCGGCCGCGGCGACCGCCTTCCGGCTGTCGGCGTCGAGCGGCTTGCCGGCGAGCGCGGCTGCGGCGGCACTGACGTCGATCGGGCGCGGCGCGACGTGGCCGAGAGCGATGCGCGCCGACTTCACGTTCGCGCCGTCCATCTCGAGCACGCACGCGGCCGCGGCTTCCGGCCAGTCGAGGCCTTCGCGGTGGCGCACCTCGTAGGTCGCGCTCTTCGGCGCGACCTCCTTCACGCGGATCGCGGTGAGGATCTCGCCCGGCTGCAGGGCGTTCTCGCGCTGCGCCGGCGCGGTCGGCGTCTGCCAGAACTCCGCGGCCGCGATCGTGCGCGCGCCGTTCTTCTTCGACGCGACCTCGAGCTCGGCGCCGAGCGCGAGGAGCGCCGGCGCGAGCGACGACGCACTGACGAACTTCGCGGGGCCCTGGTTGTCGAGGATGGCGTGGTTGCGGTTGTCGCCGCGCTCGACCATCGACGTGCCGTCCTGCAGCGCGAGCAGGCCGTAGCCTTTGCGGAAGTACCAGCAGCGCGGCCGCTGAAGTAGCTCGCCGCCGACGGTGCCCATCGTGCGCATCTGCGGGCCGCGGATGCCGCGCGCGGCCTGCGCGAGCGCCGGCCAGTCGCGCACGACGTCCGGCGAATCGAGCAGGTCGTCGAGCGTCGCGGCCGCGCCGATCTTCAACCCGTCTCCGCCGGCGCTGACGCCCTTCAGCTCCGGGATCGAGAGGATCGACACGACGCGCTTCGGCTCGACGACGAAGTCCTTCATCAAGGACAAGAGGTCGGTGCCGCCCGCGAGGACCTCGCAGTCCTCGAAGCTCTCGCCGAGCAGGCCGAGCGCCTGGTCGAGCGACGACGGTTGTGCGAACTCGAAGCGGTTCATCCGGCACCTCCGATCCCGAGCGCGGCGAGGACGTTCTTCGGCGTGAAGGGCGCGAACGGCACGCGCACGCCCACCGCGTTCGCGACGGCGTTCGCCACCGCGGCCATCGGCGAGATCACCGGCGGTTCGCCGAGACCGATCACGCCGCGGTTCCAGTGACGCTCCGTCTGCATCATGTGGACCTGGATCTCGCCGATGTCGCCGATGCCGGCGAGCCGGTAGTACTCCATGTCCGGGTTCAGCAGTCGGCCCGTCACGGGGTCCATCACGCGTTGCTCGAACAGCGCGCTCGTGATGCCCATGATGCAGCCGCCGTACACTTGGCTCTCGGCCGTCTTCAGGTCGACGACCAGACCGCAGTCCTGCACCGCGACCAGCTTCTTCATCTTCACGACGCCGGTCTCGACGTCGACCTCGACCTCCGCCATCTGACAGCCGCCGACGCCGGAGTTCATCAGCGCCCTGTCCTGCTGGCCCTCGGCGACGAGCGGCGTCGCGCCGATCGTGCGGCACGCGTCCCGCCACGCGATGGACTTGGACGGGTCGTCGACCACGACGATGCGGCCGTCCTTCGCGACCAGCTTGTCGGCGCCGACGCCGAGCTCGCTCGCGCACTTCTCGAACAAGCTCTGCAGCGCCTTCGTCGCCGAAGTGCGCGAGCTGGACGAGATGCCGCCGACCGTCGTGCTGCCGCCGGACGCGCCGGACTGCGGCAGCGAGTTCTCGCCGATCTTCACGGTGATCGCCTCGATCGCAAGGCCGAGCGTCTCGGCCGTGACGACGGCGAGCACGGTGCGCGTACCGACGCCGAGGTCCTGCGTGCCGCACGCGACTTCCACCGAGCCGTCGTTGCGGATCGTCGTGCGACAGTTGCTGTCGTGTCCGCCGCCGCCCCACGTGTGGATCGCGATGCCGAGCCCGGTGCGCACCGAGCCGGTCTTTTCGCTGCGCGGACGCCACTTGTCCTTCCAGCCGATCATGCCGGCCGCGATGTCGAGCTCCTCGGCGTAGACGTCCGGCATCTCGGTGAGTGCGAGGTTCTTCTTGAAGAACGCGAGCGGGTCCATGCCGAGCTTCGCCGCGGCGTCCTCGAGCGCGGACATCGTGATGAGGCAGAGCTGCGGGTGGTCGGGCGCGCGCCACGCCTGGATGCCCGCGTAGTTCGCGCGCAGGTTCGCGTGGTGCGTCCGCACGTTCGGGATCTTCTTGAAGACGTACGGCAGCGCCGCGCCGCGGAAGAGGTAGCCCCACGAGCGCGAGTCCCACGACGTGATCGAGCCGTCCTCCGCGACGCCGACCCTCACGTGCGCGTAGGCCGACGCGCGGTGGCCGGCCGAGATCAGCTCGTGGTCGCGGTCGAGCATCACCTTCACGGGCCGCTTCTGCGACTTCGCGAACTGCGCGGCGATGTTGCCCGAGAGGCCGAAGCCGAACTTGCTGCCGAAGCCGCCGCCGAGGTGCTGGCAGATGACGTGCACGTCGCCGGCGTCGACGCCGGCGGGGTTCGAGACCTCTTCCGCGATGCCGGAGACGTTTTGCGTCGAGACCCACGCGGTGACCTTGTCGTCCGCCGTGAACTCGACGACGCTGCCGTGCGACTCGAGGCAGCAGTGCGTGACGATGGGGCAGCCGTAGTCGCCCTCGGTCACCGCCTTCGCGGACGTGAACGCCGCGTCGGGGTCGCCGGTCGTCTTGTCCTGCGGGCGCGTGAGCTGATCGGCGGGGAGCTGATCGGTCGTGTCGTCCACGAGGTGCGGGAGCACGTCGTACTCGACGCTGACGCGCCGCACGCCTTCGCGCGCGGCCGCTTCGGTCTCGGCGCACACGACCGCGACCTCCTGGCCGGCAAAGCGGATCTCGTCGCCGCCCTTCACCAGCGCGATCGCGCGCAACACGCCGGGCGTGTCGATGGCGTCGCCGAGGTCGATCGCCTTCACCTTCGCGTGCGCGTGCGGCGCGAGCGCGAACTTCGCCCACGCGAGGTTCGGTCGGTTGATGTCGTAGGTGTACTTCGCGCGGCCCGTGACCTTGTCGGGCCCGTCGATGCGGTCGTGGCGCTTGCCGAGCAGGCGCGACTCGTTGAGCGACGGCCACTTCTTGTCGACGCTCATCGGCGGCCTCCCTTCTTCATCTCGGCGGCGTCGAGCACGGCCTGCGTGACGCCCACGTAGGTGCCGCAGCGGCACAGGTTGCCGCCGAGGCCCTGGAGAACGTCTTGCCGCGAGGGATTCGGATGACGGCGCAGGAACGACTCGCACGCGGTGACGAAGCCCGGCGTGCAAAAGCCGCACTGCTGTCCGTCGTTCTTTACGAAGCAGGCCTGGATCGCGGCGAGCTCGGCGCCGGAAGCGAGGCTCTCGACCGTCTCGACGCGCTTGCCCTGCGACGCGATCGCCAGCGTCGTGCAGGAGTAGATCGCCTTGCCGTCAACGAGGACGGTGCAGGCTCCGCACGTCGCGCGGTCGCAGACCTTCTTCGGTCCCGTGACGTCGATCTTGTCGCGCAGCGCCTCGAGCAACGTCATGCGCGGCTCGACGGCGAGCGTCTTGTCCGCGCCGTTCACGTTGAGGGTGATCTCGACCGGGTCGGGGCCGACCACGTCGCCGGCGGCGACAGAGGCGGCGCGCGCCTCCGGCGTCGGGAGCGCAGGGAGCGCCGACGCCGCGATCGCGCCCGCACCCATTCCCTTCAGGAATGAGCGGCGCGAGAGCTGGGAGTCATCCATGTGCGGGGATCCTCGTCCTTCGGCGGAGCGGGTGCGCCGATGCTAGCGGCGAGGCGAGGAACCGCGAGAGGCTAGGGATCGGCCGTTTGCGCGGCCTGCTTCGCGTCGCGTCCGAGCGGGGCTCGCCGCCGCGCGCCTCCTCAGGTTCCACTCAACTCGAGCCGCCGGCCCCGCCGATAAGAGTCGAACCCCTCCCCGAGATGGATCGGAGACTCACCGGTGGATTCGACGTCGACGAGCACGACGACGCGCTTGAAGCGGCACGACATGCTCGGTGCGCTGCTCCTCAAGACGGGCAAGGTGACGGAGGCCGACCTCGAGAAGGCGCTCGCACTCAAGAAGTCGCGCGGCTTGAAGATCGGTCAGGCGCTCGTCGAGCTGGGACTGATCACGGAGCTCGATCTCGCCACGGCGCTGCGCAAGCAGGGCCGCGTCACCTGCCTGCACCTGATCCCCGAGATCGTCGACTTCGGCGTCGCCGCCGAGCTCGGCGAAGAGAAGTCGCGCCGCCTGAAGGCCGTCGCGATCAACCGCATTGCGAAGATGCCGACCGTCGCGATGGCCGACCCCGGCGACCTCGCCGCCGTCGACGAGATTTCTCTCGCGCTCAACGCGAAGGTGTTTCCCGTGTTCGCAGAGGTGCGCCGCATCGAGCGTGTAATCGACGCAGTGTTCCATTCGGACGGCAAGCACAAGGACGCGCTCGAGAACATCGCCATCACGCTCGAGGACGCGGACTCTGGGGCCGCCAAGATCGAGATGAAGGGCGACGAGTCGGCGACCGACGTCACGATCGACGCGCCCGTCGTCAACATGGTGCGCAGCATGCTCACGGAGGCGTACCGCGCCCGGGCGAGCGACATCCATCTCGAACCGCACCGCGAGCACTTCGTCGTGCGCTACCGCATCGACGGCCTGCTCCACGAGCGCTTGCGTCTCGAGAAGCACTGGGGCCGTCCGTGCCTCGCGCGACTGAAGGTCGTCGCGCAGCTCGACCTCGCGCAGAGCCGCCTGCCACAGGACGGTCGCGCGCTCGCCGAGATCGACGGCCGGCTCGTCGACCTCCGCATCGCGACCACGCCGTCGATCTTCGGCGAGGCCGCGGTCGTGCGAATCCTCAACTCCGGCCGCGACGTCCAACGCCGTGCGAACCTCGGCATGAGCGAGGCGCAAGGCAAGATGATCGACGAGATGCTTCAGGGCTGCGAGGGCATCGTCCTCGCCACCGGCCCCACCGGCTCCGGCAAGACCACCACCTTGTATGCACTCCTCGCGGAGCTGAACGACCCGACGCGCAAGATCATCACGCTCGAGGACCCCGTCGAGAACCAGATGGCGGGGATCACGCAGATCAGCGTCCACGCGAAGGCCGGGATGACGTTCGCGACCGGCTTCCGCTCGATCCTGCGCCAGGACCCCGACGTCGTGCTCGTCGGCGAGATCCGCGACCACGAGACCGCCAGCATTGCGGTGTCCGCCGCGTTGACCGGCCACCTCGTGCTCTCCACCGTCCACACGATCGGCGCGCCCGAGACGATCACGCGACTGATGAACATGGGCGTCGAGGGCTACCTCGTCGCCGACGCATTGCGCGGCGTCGTCGCGCAGCGACTCGTGCGGCGCATCTGCTCGCAGTGCAAGCGACCGGCCACCGTCGACCCGAAGATCCTCGAGCGCGTCGGCTTTCAAGGCGACCCCGCGAACATCTGCGAGGGAGCCGGCTGCGACGAGTGCTTCCAGAGCGGATTCAAGGGACGCCTGCCGGTGTACGAGATCCTGCTCATGACCGGCGACATCTGCGACCTCGTCCGCCAGAACGCAGGCTCCGACCAGGTGCGCAACGCGGCCCTGAAGGCGGGCCTCGTGCGCCTTCGTCAGGACGCGTTGTCCAAGGTCGCGCAAGGTCTCACGACCATCGGCGAAGCGCTCGACGTCTCGGGCCGGGCCTGAGCGGAGTCGCGGAGAATCGACATGAAGAAGATCCTCTTCGTCCACGACACGCAGGAAGACCCGAACGTCCGAAAGAACCACCTCGAGTCGGTCGGCTTCCAAGTCGTCACGGCCGACACCGCGGACGACTGCCTCGCGCGCCTCGGCGAGCAGAAGTTCGACCTCGTTCTGATGGATGTCCTCTTGAAGGGCATGAACGGCTTCGACCTCGTGCGGCAGCTGCGCACCAAGTTCTCTGCAGACGATCTGCCGATCTTGCTCGGGTGCTCGATCTACCGGCTTCGCGTGTATCGCGAGGAGGCGTACGCCGCCGGCGCGCAGGGGTATGTCGTGCGACCCGTCGATCTCGAGGAGCTTGTCCGCGACATGCGGACCCTGATCGGGATCTCTGAGAGCCTCGCCGGGGCGAGGGAGACGGGATGAGTTGGCGGCTCGCGCCGCGGCGGTGACTGCGTCGAGGTGAGATGCAGCGGGCGCTGCGGGGCGTGGCGTACGCCACTGGTGCAGGGGGGCTGCGCGCCCCCCTGACCCCGCGCCAAAGGGGCCCAGAGGGGAAGAGCGTTCGAACGGCTCGTCCGACATGCGCGTGAGCGTCGTTGCTCGTCGCTCGACGGGTGCGCGCTCGAACTGGGCTGCTCGTGCCGTCCGCCCGCTTGGTTCCTTCCCCGGTGGGCCCCTTTGGAATC
>CAZOLL010000020.1:0-18674 GCA_964580365.1 uncultured Phycisphaeraceae bacterium | reverse complement strand
CGAGACTCGTTGGATCGCGAGCGCGCTCCGAGCGCTGCACCAGTTGTGCGGGTATGCGGCATTCCGGTGGGTCGATGGCCGGTGGCAGCTCGCCTGGGAGGGAACGATCCGAGAGGCGCTCTTCCTGCGGAGCAAGCGCGCGTTACCGAAGTGAGGTCGCGGCTCGGCTCGGGATAGCGAGCAACGCCGCCGCCTGCAGGAAGCTCCGGCACGTCACGAACGGCCCACCGCGCTCGAGCACCCGATCGAGAAGCGCGAGCGCGCGGTCTCCGGCGCCGCGCGTGTGCAGCCGGCGCAGCGGGAACGGCAGCGACGCGAGGCCGCTTTCGCCGGGCGCGGGCGCGACGAGCTCGTGCGGATGGAGCGAGAACTGCGCGACGTCACGTGGCACGAGCGACGCGCCGAGCGGATCGAGCAGGCGGAGCCACGTGAGGTTCGCCGGAAGGAAGCCGCCGCGCATCCGGCCGGCCGGGACGCGCGCGAGATCTCCGGGACGAGAAGGCGCGATGCGTTCTGCTCCGAGCCGCGGCCCGAGCGCCCCGTCGGACGCGTCATAGAGGTAGCCCGCGCGCGCGAGCGCGCCGGAGAGCCCCGCCGACCGCGCGAGGAACGGCGCGCGGAAGCCGATCGGGTCGAAACCGACGTCGATCAAACTCCGGCGGGATTCCGAGACCTCGCGCTCCACTTCCGGATTCGGAACTCGATCGAGACGCCGGTGCGTGTGTCCGTGGGAGCCGACTTCATGAACGGAGCCCGGGTCGAGCCGCGCGCGCACCTCGGCGGCGAGCGCGCCCACGACGAAGAACGTCGCGCGCGCTTTGCGCCGGTCGAGGAGATCGAGCAGTCGCGGGAGACCTTCGCGGATGCCGCGCTTTCCGCCTTCGGGGCCCGCGCCCCAATCCGGCTCGACGTCGACGGTCAGGATCGTCGGTTCCTCGCGCATCGGCGCCGGAGTCTAATCCGGCGTCGCACTCCGGGACGCCCCGCTCGCGCGGGGAGGAGGACGTTCATGGCGCTTCGCACGCTCTGCTGTCTCCTTGCGTTTTCGCTTGCCGCGCCTTCGTCGCACGCGGGCGCGATCTCCGCGAAGATCGTGAGGGGTTCCCTCGTCGTGAAGGGCTCGTCGCTCACGGACACCGTGACGATCGACCAGGTCGGCCTCGGCGCGAATCAGGTGCGTCTCGACGCGGGATCCGATTCGACGGTGAACGGACTGGCGACGCCGGTCGTGCTCTCCGGCTTCACGAAGGACCTCGTGCTCGACATGGGGGCCGACAGTGAGAACGTCTTCGTGAAGGACATGAGCGTTCCGCGCGACGTGCGCGCGAACCTCGGTGACGGCGGAAACTATCTCGAGCTGAACGACGTCGAGGTCGGACGCGACGTGCGGTACCGCGATGGGTCGGGCTCCTGCCTGGTGATCCTGCAGAACACGACGCACGTCGGGCGAAATCTGCGCGCCGACATGGGGCGCGGCAGCGGGCGCCTGAACCTGACTTCGACGACGGTGGTCGCGAAGAACGTGACGATGCGGACGTCGGGGCCGATGGACGACGGGTTCACCGTGAACGCGAGCTCGATCCACGGCAAGACGAACCTGTCGCTCGGCGACGGACCGAACATCGTCGATCTCGACGACGCGGACCTCGATCGCGGTCTGCGGCTGCGCTGCGGCGACGGTGCGGATGTCGTCAACGTGACGCTCTCGATCTGCATTGCCGGCGCGCTCGTGCTCGATCTCGGCCCCGACTTCAACGACGTCGACATCGACGTCGCCGGGATCGACGGCGGCTTCAGCTATCGCGGCGGTTCCGGCGACGACGACGTGAACGTGAAGAATGCGAGTTTCGGCGGCTCAGTGCGCTGCTCCGCGGGTGACGGGGACAACCGTCTCTGGCTCCAGAACGTGACCGTGCTCGGCGGCCTCGACGCGCGCGGCGGCGACCAGGGAGATTCCCTCAATTGGAGCAACACCGACGTCGCCGGCCCGGTGCGCCTGAATGCGGGCCGTTCGGGGCTCGGGGCGGTGTCGTTGATCGGGTGTGATCTCGGCGACCGGTTCTCCGCGGTCCTCGGCGACGACGGCGACTCGGTCAGCTTCCACATGACCAACGTCGAAGATGACGTGCGTCTGATGCTCGGTCGCGGTTCGAACCACTTCATGACGGACGGCGTGGCGCACTTCGCGGCGCTCTTCATCGACGCTTCGACGGGGTACGACGATCTGACGATCGAAGACCTCACGACGACCCGCGACGTTCGCCTCCGCGTCGCGTCCGGTGAGAACACGATCGACGTCGGCGCGGCGACGATCGCCGGCGACCTCTTTATCAAGACCGGCGACGACCACGACGAGATCACGTTCACCAATGTCCAGGTGACCGGCACGACGACGATCCAGCACGGCGCGGGTGGAGACGTCGTCCCGCCGTGAGCGCCGCGCTCGACTGACGAGTCCCTCCCGAGCCCCTCGTCCCCGACTCACGTGCCCGGGGCCGAGCCTCGTTCTCGCGACTCGAGTTCGAGTTCGGGCCGCCCCGACCCGCGCGCCGCGAGGGCCGGTCCGTGGCGTGGGCCATCGCGGCACGGGTCCCGTTCCCCGTGACTCGGGACGGGACCCGGCCCCGAATCCGGGAAGCGGGGCTGACGGCGCTTCCAGCCCGCGCCGTCCGCTCGTCCAGGAATCCCCCCGTTCCCCTCAAGTCACGACCGATTCCTTCCCGATGAGACCTCCGAACCCGCCGGCTCCACGGCCGGCACACACTCGAACGGAGGTCTTTGGATGTTCGCCAATCGTCTTTCTCGCGGCTTCACGCTGGTGGAGCTGCTCATCGTCGTCGTGGTGCTCGGCATCCTTGCCGGCATCGTGCTGCCGTCCTTCAACTCCTCGACCGAGGACTCGAAGGTCTCGGCCGTGACGCAGAACCTCTCGGTCCTGCGCTCGGCGGTCGACCTCTACAAGGCGCAGCACTCCGACGCGTATCCGGGCTACGGCTCGGGCGGCACGCCGGATTCCACGACGTTCACCAATCAACTCACGCTCGCGTCGAAGAAGGACGGCACGACGGCGGCGGTCGGCACGACCGGCTACGCGTTCGGCCCGTACCTCAAGACCGGGATCCCGGCCAACCCGTTCAACGGACTGAAGACGATCACGATGGTCGCGGACTCGGCGGCGATGCCCGCGGCCGACGACACGACCGGCTGGATCTTCAAGGCGAAGACCGGCGAGCTGAAGTGCAACTCGACGTTCGTCACGGCCGACGGCGTCGCGGTCTCCAGCTACTGAGCCGGAATCCGACGTGAAAGCGGTTCGCCGATCGAAACGAGATCGGCGCGAGCGCGGTGTCTTCTCGCTGATCGAGGTCCTGCTCGCCTCGCTGGTGTTGGCCCTGTCGGCCACGGCGACGGCGTACTGGGTCGAGACCGTCGGGAACTTGACCCGCGACGCGGACGAGCAGACCGTCGGCAACGGGCTCGCGCAGGTCGTCTCCAGCTTCCTCGCCAACAAGGCGTTTCGGGAGCCGGGGTCGGACGGCTCGACGTTCGGGGCCGAGGCGAACGAGCAGTCGCCGCTCGCCTTCGACGACATCGACGACTTCGCAGATGCGAAGTTCTCGCCGCCGCTCGACGAGACGCTCCAACCGCAGTCGGCGCTCGCGGACTGGACGACCACCATCGAGGTCGTGCCGGTGGACGTGGACACGCTGGTGCCCGTCGATCGGAGCAACCTGTTGATGATCCGAGTCACCGCCGAACACGCCGGACGTGTCATCGCGCACAGCTGGTGGCTGCGCGCGCGTTCACCCTTCGAGTGACTTCTTCGAGTCGGGTTCGTCCCGGAAGCGAGAGGAGAAGCGATGTCGAGCGAGCCGATCGATCGGAGTTTCGCACGGAGCGCGCCGCGCTCGGGCGGGGCTCTCGTCGCGTTGGCGGTGGCCGCGGTCTTCGCGGGCGCCGCGCTCGAGCGCTTCTCCCTCGCAGGCGACGAGACCGAGACGAAGCAGATCGCAAACCCCATCGAGCAGCGCAACGAGATGATCCGACTGCTGAAGTCGATCGACGGACGCCTGCTCGAGCTGAAAGAAGTGCTGGCGCAGAAGAAGTGAGCGCCGGTTCGCCTCGATCCCGGAGATGGCGTCCATGTGGTTCAGCGGTCCCAAGCGGTCCCCGATCGGAATCGAGCTCGGGAGAGACGCAGTCCGACTGCTGCAGATCGAGTGGCGCCGCGAAGGGGGCGAGGTGGTCGCTTCGGCGGAAGTGGAGACCGACCCGGTCGCGACTCCCGGAGAGTCGCCGCTGACAAGCGCCGTCGCGGCGCGCGTGCGCGCCGCGATCGCGGAGAACGGCTTCAAAGGGAAGAAGTGCGTCGCCTGCGTCCCGTCGGATCGGTTGATCCAGCGCCACGTCAAAGTCGACGAGATCGAAGGGCAGGCGCTTCGCGACGCGCTCTTGTTCGAGCTCGAGGACGCGTTTCCCGGCGATGCACCGCTCGTGCAGCACCTCGACGTCGGTGAGGTGGTCGAGCGCGGCGAGCGTCGCCACGAGATGATCCTGCTCGCCGCCGGCCACGCGCAAGTGAACGCGCTCGTCGATTTCATGATCGGGGCCGGACTCGACCCGATCGCGCTGGACGCGGAGGGCTGCGCGCTCGTGCGCTGCTTCCTCCAGCGCCGCCGCCGGTCGAGCGACGCCGACACCCACACCGCGATCGTCCACCTCGGCGCGACGTCGACGCAGATGACGATCAGCAGCGGCGGCCAGCCGCTCTTCATGAAGCAGCTCCCGCTCGGCGCGCAGCAGCTCTTCGAGGCGCTGCAGCAGCGACTCGAGCTCTCGGAAGCCGACGTGTGCATCGACATGCGCCTGCTCGCCGACGCGGGCGACGAAGACCTCGCCCGCCAGGTCGTGGGCGCGCTGCGCCTGCAGCTCGACACGCTCGCGCTCGAGTTGTCCGCCTGCCTGCGTTACCACGCGGCCTCGCGCCGCTCGCAAGGCGGCGTCGAGCTGTTCCTCACCGGGCAAGGCGCGCGCATTCCGGGCCTCTCGCAGGCGCTGTCCGAGTCGCTCGGCCAGCCGGTGCAGCGGCCCGATCCGTTCTCCAACGTGTTCACGGGCGTGGTCGCGGACAACCGCATCGCGCGCCGGTTCGCGCTGTGGAGCGTCCCGCTGGGTCTCGCGATGCGGGAGAGCGCGTGATGGACGTGCCGCGCGTCGACTTCCTGCCGCCCGAGTACCACGCGCTGCGGCGCCGCCGGCGTCTGCTCGCGACGCGCGGCGGCGTGGCGGTGGTCCTCCTGCTCGGGATGGTGGTCGCCTCGTTCGCGGCCGCCGCGCGCGAGAGGGCGCTCGAGCGCGAGCTCGACCAGATCCTCTCGAAGTACGAGCTGGCGCGCGATCGCATCCGGCAGATGCAGGAGCTCGACAACAAGCGGAACGAGCTGTCGCGCCGCATGGACGTGCTGTCCGACGTGCTGCGGCGCACGCGCGCGTCGGTGATGCTCGACGCGGTCGCGAAGGCAAGCCCGCCGTCGGTGTGCCTCACCAAGGTCGAGTGCCACCAGCGCGACAACGCGGCGTCGCCGGAGATCGAGATCACGATCGAAGGACGCTGCCTCGAGAACGAGGACGTCAGCAAGCTGGTCAAGG
The DNA here is from genome assembly GCA_964580365.1 of uncultured Phycisphaeraceae bacterium. GTDB lineage: Bacteria > Planctomycetota > B15-G4 > B15-G4 > JADJEK01 > CAZBOK01. The sequence continues at coordinate 13,025 of CAZOLL010000020.1, read as the reverse complement.
CGCTGTCCGCGAATCCGCTGATGAGCGACGTCGCCCCGATCTTCACCGAGGACGAGGACGCGACGCGCACGGCGAAGAAGTTCCTGGTGTCCGCGCGCGCCCCCGGGCTCGTCGCGCTCGGCGCGGCGCCGGCCGCCGGAGGCGACAAGTGAAGCCGGGGCGCATCGCTGACTGGGCGTTCGCGGTTTCGGTCCTCTTGATCGGAGTCGCCTTCTTCCTGCTGGTGTACCGGCCGCAGCTGCGCGCGATCGACGCGACGAAGCGGCGGATCGTCGCGACGTACGGCGAGATCAGCCGCAGCCAGGAGTTCATGCGGGGACTCGAGGACCTCGAGAGCTACCTGCGCGACTTCGAAAGCGCTCTTTCCGGGCTCGACCGCCTCGTGCCCGCGAAGACGGGCTCCGGCGACCGCTTCAGCGACATCACCGAGCTTGCCGGCCGCTGCGGGCTGCACGACTCGCAAGTGCGTCCCGACTCGCCGGTGCCGAACGGCTCGATCGTCACGCATCCGATCAAGGCAAACCTCCTCGGCACGTACGCGGAAGTGCAGCGCTTCCTGTTCGAGGCCGAGGCGCTCGAGCGGCACACGCGCGTGACCCGCTTCACGGTACGAAAGATGGAGCCGGGCCAGAAGAACGCGCCCGACCCCGGCATGGTCACCGCGGAGGTCGAGCTCACCACCTACTCGATCCTGCCCGCGACCGGGGGTTCGTCATGACGCAGCTCGCGCTGCCCGGTCGCATCGCCGTCGAAGTGCGGCAGAGCCCCGTCAAGGCGATCGCGCTCGGCGCGCTCTTCCTCGTCGCGGCGTGCGTGTGGGGCCCGAAGTTTTTCCGCTCGGGTCCGACCGCGCCCTCCGCCGGCACCGCCGCGACGCCGGCGGACGTCGCCGGCGCACCCGTGGGACCGGGGGCCGTCCCCGTGACCACCGCCGACTTCACGCAGCGCGATCCGAGTTCGATCCGCGCCGAGTTCATCGCCATCTCCGACGAAGCGCGCGCGCTGCGCCGCATCGCCGAGACGCATCCTGCCGCGTCGATCGAGAACGATCCTTTCAAGGCGCTGCCGAGACCGGTCGAGCAAGAGACGCCCGCGGCGGTCGCGACGTCCGCGCCGGTCTCGGAGGCCGCGGCGCTCGACGCCGTCGAGCAGGCGCGCGCTCGCGCGCTCGTCCTCAGCGGCGTGATCGTCTTCGGCAAAGGCCGCGCCGCGATCGTCGACGGCGTGCTGGTCCGCACCGGCGAGCGCATCGCCGGCCTCGAAGTCACGAGCGTCGAGGCGCGCCGCGTCGAACTGCGCGGCGAGCACGGGACGTACGTGTTGACCATGGACGCGAAGTCGCCGCCGCCGGAAGGCGGGGCGAAAGACGCGGACAAGAAGGAGGGTCCGTGATGATCGGTTCCGCGTTCCTCGTCGCGCTCGCCCTCGCCGTCCCCAACGGCGAAGCGGCCACTTCCGGCGAGAAGGTGACGATGAACCTGCGCAACGTCCCGCTCGCGCAGGTGCTCGAGTCGTTCGCGGTCGAGTACCGCATGAGCGTCGTGGCCGGCGCGGACGTGACCGGCTCCGTCACGATGAACCTGTTCGAGGTCCCCGCCGAGGAAGCGCTGCGCGCCGTGCTCGCGGTGAACGGCTACGGCTTCAAGAAGTCCGGCGAGATGTACCTCGTCGAGCGCCTCGACAAGATGAAGGCGGCGGCCGACGGCGAGAAGCCGACGATCGAGACGCGCGTGGTGCACCTGAACTACCTGCGCGCGGACGAGGCGGTGAAGCTGATCGGCCCGCTGAAGTCCGAGGTCGGCGTGTTCACCGCGGGGACTCCGGCGCAGGAGGGCATCGAGAGCGACGCGACCGACGCGGGCGGCAACCAGCCGGCGAACGGCGAGGTCGTCGTCCTGAAGGACACTCATGAGGTCATCGAGCAGGTCGTGCGCGTGCTGCTCGACCTCGACCGCCGGCCGCGGCAAGTGCTCGTCGAGGCGACGATCCTCGAAGTGAAGCTGTCGGACGACACGACGCTCGGCATCGACTTCAACAGCCTCGACGGCATCAACTTCGCCGATCTCGCCGGCACCAGCAACTTCAACGCGGTCGGCCTCGGCCCGGTCTCGGGCCCGCAGTTCGCGACCAACCCCACGAGCGTCGGCACGTTCGGCTTCGCGTCCGCCGCGAACACCGACGGACTGCACATCGGCATCCTCACCGACGACGTCGCGCTCTTCGTCGAGGCGCTCGAGAAGGTGACCGACACGTCGGTGCTCGCGAACCCGCGCGTCCTCGTCGTCGATCGGCAGCGCGCCGAGATCATCATCGGCGCAAAGCTCGGCTACAAGACGAGCACCACCACGGAGACCTCCACGGTCGAGGACATTCAGGTCCTCGACGTCGGCACGCAGCTCCGCTTCCGCCCGTTCATCTCCGACGACGGTTTCGTGCGCCTCGAGATCCATCCGGAGAGCTCGACCGGCATCGTCGACCCGTCCTCGGGCCTGCCGTCCGAGAGCACGACCGAGGTCACGACCAACGTGATCGTGAAGGACGGCAACACGATCTGCATCGGCGGCTTGATCGGCGACCAGATCGAGACGGCGACGCGGCAGGTGCCGGGCCTCGGCGACATCCCGTATCTCGGAATCATGTTCCGCCGCACCGAGGACCGCGTGTCCCGGCGCGAGGTGATCGTGCTGCTCACGCCGCACCTCATCGACGGCGGCGCCCGCGACGACATCGGGCTCGCGCAGGCCGACTCGATGGCGAACAACCGCGACATGATCCTGTGGAACCAGCTGCCGATCTCGCGCGAGCGGCTCGCGCGGCGATGGGTCGAGCAGGCCGAGGAAGCGCTCGACGGCGGCGACGCGCGCAAGGCGTGGCGCTGCGCCGAGGCCGCGCTCGACTTCATCCCGACCGACGTCCACGCCACGAAGGTGAGGCGGCGCGCGCTCGCGCAGCTCGGACTCGAGGACCAGGAGACCCGCGCTCTGCAGGCGCTGGAGGGATTGCGATGAAAGGGACCTCGGCGATCTTCTGCGGCGCGACGTTCGCGCTGCTCTTTGGCTGCACCACCGTGGAGCCCGGCCACGCGCCGGCCGCGTTCGAAGCGTGGCGCGCGACCAACGCGACGGTGCACGAGCGACGTGCGGAGTCCGCGCTCGCGCGCGCCGAATGGTCCGAGGCGGTGCAGTCGGCGCGCGAAGCGCTGCGCGTCACGCCGGAGCGGTTCGAGACGACGATGCTGCTCGCGCGCGCTCTGCTGTGCTCGCGGCGCTTCGAAGAGACCGAGCCGATCGCGCGCCGCGCAATCGATCTGCGCAGTGACGACGCGAACGCCCACCTCGTGCTCGGCGAGTGCCTGACGGCGCTCGGCCGCTTGGACGAGGCGGAGGACTGCTATCGGCGCGCGGCCGACCTCGGCTCCGACGACGCCGCGCTCGTGATCGGCGCGAACGCCCTCGCCGCCGGCGACGAGATCGGCGCGAAGTCCCTGCTCGACGTGTCGTCCGCGACGCCCGCCGAACTCGGCGTGCTCGCCTCGCACGACTGGCAGCGCGGCGACGTCGCGCGCGCCGCGGAACTGGTCGACCGCGCGGCGCTGCGCAATCCAGACGACCCGAACCTGAAGCTGCGTCGAGAGGCGCTTCGTCTCGAACGCGACGGCGCCGCCGCGGCTCCGCCCGCGGGCGAGTCGACGCCCGAGATGATCATGCTGCGCGCGGCCGCGCTGCTCGAGCGCGGCGCCGCGGAGGAAGCTGCGGCGGAGTACCGCCGCGCCGCGGAGTTGTTGCCGGTCGACCCGACGGTGCGCGTCGCTCTCGGCGAGGCGTTGCTCGTCGCGGGCGACAAGGACGGTGCGCTCGCGGCGTTCCGCGCGGCGGAGCGGCTCGACCCGGCGTGCCTCGACGCGATCGTCGGCGTCGGCCGCGCGGAGTTGTCCGCCGGCCGCGCTCGCGAAGCCGTGATCGCGCTCGATCGCGCCGTCGCGAAACGCCCCGACCACTTGCCGACGCGCTCGCTGCTCGTCGCTGCGACGGTCGTCGCCGGCGATTTCGTGCGCGCCTCCGCGGAAGCCGAAGAAGTTCGCATGCGCTCTCCCGGCAGTCGCCTCGACCGCGCCTGCCGCGAATTGCTCGCAAGGACGAGCCCCGCGGCGGCCGAAAGTCCTGATCGACACCCATGAATCCACAGCTCGTCGCCGGAGGTCATCTGCTGCTCGCACTCGCGGGCGGCGTGACGGCCGCGTGCGGTCAAGCCGGGCGCTTCCCGGCTTGGGCCACGTGGGCCGGCGGCGGCGTCGTGCTCGTCGCGCTCTCGATGCAGATCGCCGCGATGCTCCGCGCGTCGAACGGACTCGACGCGTTCCGACGCTGGTGCGCCCGGCTCGGCGACGCTGACGCCGGCGGCGCACCGCCGGCGATGCCCGCGCCGTTCACCGACTGCGCGCGCGTGGTCGCGGATCGCTTCGATCGCGTCGGCGAGGACGTGAACGCGCGCACCGCGGACGCGCGCCGTGCGCGCGTCGCGCTGAAGTCACTGCAGAACGACCACGGCGCGATCCGCGCGCTGCTCGACAACCTGTCCGACGGCGTGCTCCTCGTCGAGCGCGACGGCAAGCCGAGCGTGATGAACCGCGCCGCGCGCCAGTTCCTCGGGCTGTCCGCCGACGAACCGCTCAGCGCGACGCTCGCCGACGCGATCCGGCGGCCGGCGCTGCGCGCCCCGCTCTCGGAAGGCGTGACCGGGGGCAACACCAGTTCCGGCGACAGCCGGCGCACGCGCGACGTGGACTGCTCCGACCAGACCGAGCGCCTCGTCCTGCGCGTGTCGTTCCGGCGCGTCGGGCCCGACGGTCAGAGCGGCGCCGAGTCCGCGGGCGTCGAGGCCGCCGCGCTTGCGATCCTCCTGCGCGACGTCACGCGCGAGGTCGAGCTGAACCGCATGAAGTCCGACTTCGCGTCGTCGGTGTCGCACGAGCTGAAGACGCCGCTGTGTTCGATGCGCGCCTTCCTCGAGATGCTGATCGACGGCGACATCGAAGGCGAAGCGGAGCGCACCGAGCACATGCGCCTCGTCCTGAACGAGACGGAGCGCCTCACGACGCTGGTGCAGAATCTCCTCAACCTGTCGCGGCTCGAAGCGGGCATCACGAAGATGGCGCGCGAGCCGGTCGACGTCGGCCGACTCCTCGAGCACCTGCGCGAGGTCGTGACGCCGCTCGCGAACGCGCGCAAGCAGGGGCTCGTCTTCGAGCTGTCGGAGTACATGCCGACGGTGACCGGCGACGCCGCGATGCTCGAGCAGGCGCTGATGAACTTGGTCTCGAACGCGATCAAGTACACGCCCGAGGGCGGCAGCATCCGCGTCAAGGCGGGCTGGGCCGGCAACGACCTCGAGGTCGCGGTGAAGGACACCGGCGTCGGCATCCCGGAGAAGGCGCTCGGGTTGATCTTCGAGAAGTTCACGCGGCTCGAGAACCACGCGGGCCTCAAGGCGACCGGCACCGGTCTCGGCCTGCCGCTCGCCAAGTTCGTCGCCGAAGCGCACGGCGGCCGGATCACGGTCGAGTCCACGGTCGGCAAGGGCAGCGAGTTCCGCATGTTCCTGCCCGCCCGCCGCGGACAAGAGAGTCGTGAAGCAGTGCTGATCGGACTGGAGGGCCTCGCCCGATGACCGTCCCCACGAAACGCAAGGTGCTGGTCGCGGACGACGACCCGTCGATCCGCCACGCCGTCCGCTTGAAGCTGACGAAGGCCGACCTCGAGGTGGTCACCGCGCAGGACGGCGAGGAGGCGTTGCGCCTCGCGCTCGAGCACGAGCCCGAGCTGATGATCGTCGACGTCGCGATGCCCTACATGACGGGGTACGAGCTGTGCCGCGAGCTGCGCAAGAACGAGCGCTTCGGGCGCACGCCGGCGATCGTGCTGACCGCGATGGAGCAGGACATCGACTCGCGGCTCGCCGCGGAGATCGGCGTCGTTCGCTTCATGACGAAACCGTTCTCGCCGCGCGAGCTGGTCGCGACGGTGCTCGAGATCCTGAACGACGTTCCGGGCCGCACGCCGGTCCCGGGCGGGTCGCCGGCCCCCGGCGGCCCGGGTGAGGTTCGATGAGCCGTTCGATCGCGATCATGCTGGCGCTCTGCGCCGGGGCGGCGGCGTTGGCCGCGGCCATGATCGGGGACCGCATCGACGCGAGCCGGGTCTTGTTCGGCATCGCCGCGGCGTGCGCGACGTCGGTCGTCGCGATCCGCGGCGGCGCGTTCGCGGGAGTCGCGGCGGGCGCTGCGAGCGCGCTCGTGTTCGCGAGTGGAGCGGTGCCGAACTCGAACAACTCGCCGATCCCCTCCGCCGTCGTCGGCGCCTGCCTGCTCGGCATCGGCTGGTTCTGCGGCCGGTCGACGTCCACCGAGCGCGACCGCGCGCGGCACGTCGAGCAAGAGCTCCAGCTCGCGAGACGCGACCTGTACCGCATGAAGAAGGAGGCGGGCAAGGTGTCGCGCGGCACGGTGCGCTCGGTCGCCGCTCCGGAACCGGCGCCTGCGGCCGCGGCGATCGCGCCGTCGTGCGCACCCGCGCAGGACGTCGCCGCGTTCGCTTCGACGCTCGTCGCGATCTCGGGCGCGCTCAACGAAGACCGGTTGGTCGAGGCGCTCTCGAAGGCCGCGCGCGACGCGTGCGGCGCCGCCGGGGCGACGATCTTCATGCTCGACCGCCGCAACGACCGGCTCCTTCCGGGGCGTGGAGCGGACGGGAAGACCGACGTGCAGGCGGCCGAGTCCGAGGCGTTGATCCGCCTCGCGCTCAAGAGTCGCACGCTGCTCGCGCGAGCAGACCTCGCGCCGGACGCGAACCAGAACCGCCAGGCCTTCGAGACCGCGGGCGCGGACGTCGAGTTCGCCGCGCCGGTCTTCGACCGCCAGCTCTCCGCCGGCGTGATGATCGTGCGTCGCTCCGGCGTCGACGTCGGCGCGGCGAAGTCCGCGCTGAACGCGCTCGCGGCGGTCGGCGGTCTCGCGCTCGCGAACGCGCGGCTCGGCCGCCAGTCCGAGCAGTCTTCGAAGACCGACCCGCTCACCGGGCTGCCGAACGCCGCCTCGGTGCGCGAGATCCTCGACGAGAAGCTCGCGCGCGGCGTCGCGTCGGTCCTCCTCGTCGCGGCGGATTCGATCAATCAGGTGAACCAGTCCTACGGGCGGCGCGCCGGCGACAAGGCGATCGCCGCGCTCGCGCGGCTCGTTGCGATGGAAGTCGGCTCGGACGGCGTGGTCGGGTACGGCGGCGGAGCGACGCTCCTCGTCGTGATCCCGGGCCGTCGCGGCGAGCCCGTGCGCGCGCTCGCGGAGCGGCTGATGCGCCGCGTGCCGACGTCGGTCACCGCGGGTCCCGAGGGAATCGCGCGGCCGCTGACGATCTCGGTCGGCTCCGCGTCCGCGCTCGTCGGTCCCGCCGACGCATTGCTCGCGGAAGCGGAGCGTTCGCTCGCGGCGGCGATCGGCGCGGGCGGAAACCGTCTCGTGGAGGCGTCGCCGGACACGGCGACGGGCGCGCGTGCGTAGCGCCGAGGAACGCATCGGGCAGGTGGTCGTGCTGAAGGTCGATCATCCGATCGATCGCGATCACGCGCAGGAGCTCGAATCGTGGGCGCAGGAACGCCTGCAGCAAGGCGACCGCTTCCTGGTCTGGAACTGCGCGAAGGTCCTCTACTTCGATTCCGTCGGTCTCGAGACCGTGCTCGCGATCACGCGCGCCGTCGCGTCGGGCGGCGGGCGCTTCGCGCTCGCGCACCTCGGAACCGACTGCGCGACGACCCTCCGCGTCACCCGGCTCGAGAGCGCGATCGAGCACTACCTCACCCTGGAGGAGGCGCTGCGCCAGATGCGCGGGAGGGCCGCATGAGCCTCGCGGTCTCGGCGCCGGCGCCGCTCGGAAGGCTCCTCCTCGAGAAGAAGCGCATCACGGAGCAGCAACTGCAGACCGCGCTCGCCGAGCAGGCGAAGAGCGGCGGCGAGCGCCTCGGCGAGATCCTGCTCCGTCTGAAGTATGCGACCGAAGACGACGTCGTGGAGGTCCTCGCGCAGCAGTATTCGCTGCCGCTCGTGAAGCTGAACCGCTTCCTCGTCGACCACGCGATCTTCGACGCCTTCCCGCAGCGCTTCCTCGAGAAGAACGAAGTCTGCCCGATGTTCCGCGTCGAGGACGTGACGACAGTCGCGATCGCCGACCCGACCAACATCTTCGTGCTCGACGAGATCCGCCGTCTGGTCGGCGGCCGCGTGCAGCCGGCGCTCGCATCGCCGACGAACATCCGCGAAGCGATTCGCCTGCGGCAGAACCTCTCCGACGCGTTCGGGATCGACGACATCGTCGCCGACATGGGCGAGGACGAGATCCTCATCGTCGAGGAGAAGAGCCAGCAGCTCGAAGGGCTCGAGGAATCGTCCGGCCTGTCGCCGGTCGTGCGGCTCGCGAACTACGTGCTGTTCCGCGCGGTGCAGGAAGGCGCGAGCGACATCCACATCGAGCTCGACGAGGACCAGCTCCGCATCCGCAACCGCGTCGACGGCGTGCTGCACGAGGTGCTGTCGCCGCCGCGCGCGCTCCACCCGGCGCTCGTGTCGCGCCTGAAGGTGATGGCGAACCTCGACATCAGCGAGCGACGCTTGCCGCAGGACGGCCGCATCCGCGTCGTGTTCGAAAGGCGGCCGATCGACCTGCGCGTGTCGACGCTCCCGTGCCACCACGGCGAGAAGGTCGTCATCCGACTGCTCGACCGCGAGTCGATGCTGCTCGACCTCGAGGCGATCGGCGTCGGTCGCGACCTGCTCACGGATCTCGACAAGCAGATCCGCCGGCCGCACGGCCTGATCCTGGTCACAGGACCGACCGGCAGCGGCAAGAGCACGACGCTCTACTCGATGCTGATGCGCATCAAGGACCCGGGGCTGAACATCTGCACCGCGGAGAACCCGGTCGAGTTCAGCGTGAAGGGTGTGAACCAAGTCCAGATCAACGAGAAGATCGGACTCACCTTCGCAGGCACGCTGCGCTCCCTCCTGCGACAGGACCCCGACGTGATCTTGGTCGGCGAGATCCGCGACCGCGACACCGCCTCGATGGCGGTGCAGGCGTCGCTCACCGGACACCTCGTCCTCTCGACGATGCACACGAACGACGCGGCGTCGGCGGTGACGCGCCTGGTGAACATGGAAGTGGAGCCGTTCCTCGTCGCCGCCTCGGCGCAGGCGGTGCTCGCGCAGCGCCTCGTCCGCAAGGTCTGCGCGGACTGCCGCGAGCCCTGGCGTCCGTCCGACTCGGTTGCGGAACGACTCAAGAAGCGAGGCTTCGCTGTCGATCGGTTGTGGGCAGGCCGCGGATGCGCGAAGTGCCGCAATTCCGGGTATTGCGGTCGGATCGGGGTGTTCGAGATGCTCAGCGTCGACGACGAGATCCGTGACGCGATCGTCGCTCAGGAGTCGCTGCAGGCGCTTCGCAAGCGGCTGCGCGACCGCGGCATGCGCACGCTCTTCGAAGACGGCATTGCGAAGGTCGCCGAGGGGATCACCACCGCCGAAGAAGTGATGAGGGTGACCGAGTGAGGCCAGACGCGCCGCCCTCGAGACCGCCGGTCGCTCCGCGACCGCTCGCGAACAAGAGCGACGCGCTCCGTGACCGCCGCTCCGCGTCCGCCGCGGTCGCGCGCCTCCCCGCCCATCGCGAAGGCGCGCGCCTCATGGAGAGCCGCGCAACCGCGAGTTTCTCGGGGCCGACGGAAGCGCGCGCGAAGGCGGGCGCGATTCGCGTCCGCGACAAGCTGTTCTTCTTCTCGCAGCTCTCGGTCATGCTTTCGGCCGGCGTCCCGGTGGCGGTCGCGCTCGACGGCATCGCGCGGCAGAGCGATCGACTCAAGCTGCGTCAGGTTCTGAACCAGGTCTTGAAGCAGGTCGAGGCGGGCAGCGCGCTCTCCTCCGCGCTGCTCGCGTGGCCGAAGGTGTTCGAGCCGACGGCGGTGCACCTCGTGCGCGCCGGTGAGTCCTGCGGCGACCTGCCCGGAATGCTCGTCCGCGTCTGCCAGCTCCTCGAGCGCGACTACGACCTGAGGAAGAAGCTGAAGGGCGCGATCATGTACCCGTGCGCGATGCTCGGGCTCGCGGTCACGACGATCGTCTTCCTGTTCACGTTCATCCTGCCGCGCTTCCGCATCCTCTACGCGGGCAAGGAGCAGTTCCTGCCGCGTCCGACGCGGATGCTGCTCGGCCTCGGCGACTTCGTTTCCACGCACTGGCTGCCGGTCCTCGTCGGCCTTGTGGCGAGCGCCGCGTTCCTGATCTGGTTCCTCCGGACGCCGCGCGGCAAGAACGTCTCCGATCTCGCGCTGCTCTCGCTGCCCGTGCTCGGCGGCGTGATCCGCAAGTTCTCGCTCGCGCGCTCGGTGCGCTCGCTCGGCGTGCTGCTGCAGAGCGGCGTGCCGGTGCTCGCGGCGCTCGAGCTGGCGCGCGAGCTGGCCGCGAGCCAGCGCCTGAAGCAGGCGTGGGAGTACGTGCGCCTGCGCGTCGCCGACGGCGGACGCATCCACGAGGGAATGGCGGGACAAGGCTGGTTCCCGGGGACGCTGGTGCAGATGACCGCGATGGGCGAGGCGGGCGGGAGCCTCGAGCAGGTCCTCGTGCGCATCGGCGAGTTCTACGACAAGGAAGCCGAGACCTCGGTGAGCGAGGCGACGGCGTTGATCGAGCCGGCGATGGTCGTGATCGTCGGCTGCGTCGTCGGCTTCATCGCGATGTCGATCATGCTGCCCATCTTCAACATGTCGAAACTGGTGAAGTGATGAACACGCGTCGAGTCTCGAACCGCGGCTTCAGCATCATCGAGTTCGTCCTGGTGATCGCGATCACCGGAATCATCGCCGTCGGTCTCGCGAGCGTGGTGGAAGTGCCTCGCGCCGTCCTCGAGCAGAAGACGAAGGACGGGCCCGACCTCGCGTCAACGCAGACGGCGCTGTCCCTGCTGCAAAACGACGTGCAGTTCGCGACGGGCGCGCATTGCCCGTCGATCAACCAACTCGTGCTCGACAAGAGCGACGGCTCGAGCGTCACGTGGGAGTGGGACGGAGTCACGACGCACCCGCTCACGCGCACCGAAGGCGCGCAGACCATCGCCGTGATCGACTCGGTGAAGAGCATCGCGTTCTCGGTCAAGTCCACCAGCTACCCGAACCCGGTCGGCGACGACGGCGTGCTCGTGAAGACTCCGGTGCAGACCGCCGCGTTCGACACCTTCGTGCTGAAGCCGGGCTACACGCTGCTCAAGGTCGTGGTCGGCAAGACGAAGGTGAACCTGCTGAGCTCGGTGAAGTCGATCAGCAACACGGATCGCGCCGGCATCTACTTCGTCCCGACTTCGCTCGACGACGACAACGCGCTGCTCGCAACGATCTCGGTGCGCCTGCAGCGGACGGGCGCGCAGGACCTCGAGGTGCAGGTCTACGAGGCCGACGCATCGAGGAACCCGGACCGATCGAAGCCGGTCGCGCACGCGGTGTTGCCGAACCGCGCGATCCCAGTGTCGATGGGCGACGTGGTGATCCCGATGTCGGCGCAGAAGAAGCTCGACAAGACGAAGACCTACTTCGCCGAGCTGCGCTCCGCGGGCTCCGGTCTCGCCGCGGCTCTCGAAGCGACCTACCTCTCGGACGGCGCGGCTGCCGAATCGTCCGGGACCAACCTGTTCACCTCGACCGATTCGGGGCTCTCGTTCGCCGCGATCACGAGCGCGATCGACGGCAGCCAGACGAAGTTCAGCATGACGGCGGTGAAGGCGCTGACCGTGGCGGACGCCGACGTTCCGACGGGCATCATCTCGCTCCCGACGTCCGTCTCGCTCAAGCTCGTCTTGTCGACGACGTCGGGTTCCGACTCGGTTCTCGTCAGCTACCCGATGCTGAACGCCGTCGCGCAGGTCACGCAGGCCAAATGACCAGGGACCGACGCATGCGGAGCCGAGGGTCGATCCTCGTGCTGGCGCTCCTCGCGTCGGCCGCGGCGGCGATCACCGGCATGTGGTTGATCGCGACGACCGACCTCCGCGTTCGATCGAATCGTTTCCTCCTCGGCGCGAACGAGGCGTCGCGCGTCGCGATCTCCGGGCTGCAGTACGCGCGCATCCAGCTCGACCGCAACATGGGTTGGGGAGGCGCGCTCGTCGAGAACCCCGACGCCGAGTGGGGCGGATCGATGCAGATCTCGTGCGAGGCCGTCGGCTGGGCGCGCTCGCAGACATCGGTGACCGGCACGCTGGGCACTGGCAGCCAGGGCATCCACGCGACGCTGCGCGCGGTCGTGCATCCGTCCTTGCACTACAACTTCACCGCGACCACGACGGTCGGCTTCCACGACTCGGTGATGGCGGGAAACGTGCGCGCGAACGGAACCGTGTCGTGTTCGGGCAACGTCGACTTCTCGGGCGTGGTCGCGACTCTCGCGGGCGCCACGGTCTCCGATCAGATCGCGGCCGGCCAGGTGATCTACGACGAGGAGGCGGTCGTCTCCCCGACGGTGGCCCTCTCCGCCTACCAGTCGCTGTCGTCGGCGATGCTCGGCGTGCCGCACCAGACGCCGGGCGGTCCGCTCCTCCTCGACCGCGTCTCGCTCACGCCGACGCGTAACCCGTACGGCCCGACGAACTCCTACGGCGCGTACGTGCTCGATGCGGAAGGCTTCGACGTCATCATCAACGACCTCTACCTGCTGGGGACGTTGACGATCCTCAACGCGGGCACGGTCACGACCGGTCGCGGCTTCCACGCCGAGCGCGTCGACGCGGCGCTGGCGACCCTCCTGGTGCAGGGCGCGCTCGACCTCCATCTCGAGAACGATATGAGCGAGACCTTGCTCTTGCTCGACCAGACCGGCGACGGCGACTTCGTCGACGTCTTCACCGCGGAGATCGTCGGCGTCGTGTACGCGACCGGGAACTTCGCCGGAACGCGCGGCGGCAAGATCACCGGAAGCGTCGTCGCGAACTCGATCGACC